>JBCBGD010000084.1:0-9702 GCA_038527085.1 Pseudomonadota bacterium
CTGATGCCAGAGCGGGGATTTCATGATCGTGTTGTCTCTTGAGCCTTGGCCTTTCTCCACTAGGAGCCCAGACCAGATCAGCGGGCGCAGCGACTCTACATAAAGCGATGAGGGGCGTGGGTCCCAACTTGTTTGCGCCGGGCCCAGGATTCTCTCCGTCAGCGCCTCGATTCCTATCCAGTCATTTGCTTCCAGGTTCAGCACATCGAGATAATCGGCAAGGTGCCCAGGAATGGCACACCGCCCGCGGCCCATGGCGGCGTGGTCCACTTCGATCAGGAAGCGCGGCACGATCTCGTTGAAGGCGCGGTGCGGTGCGCCGATCAGGTCGCGTCCGGCCTTTGTACGGCGAAGGGCCTTCCTGTAGTGGCGCGCATGTTTCGTGTGCAACAACACCCGATGTAGCAGCCAGAGCGGGAACAGGTCCTCCTCATTGAGCACCTTGTTCACGCGGTAAAGCTCTTCCGGCGTGTGGCCCGGCCAGGCAAAGGCTTCGGCCGCCCAGGTCACATGGACGCGCTTCAGCGCCCCGCCCGGTGTGAGGGCGAGGCCGCCCTGTTCATCGGCATGTTCCAGGAGCAAGCACGCGCAGGCCGGCAGGCGCGCGAGCGCGAGGTGCGGCGCATCAGCTGGGATCATCCTGAACAGCGGCGAATGGGGCATGGCACAGGGAGTCTGGACAGAGCGGCGGAAATGTCGAGAAGTTCCTTGCATTGCAGGGGACACGCGCAGACATGGCCACGATCTTCATTTCTCATTCGAGCCGTGATGACGGCCTGGCGACGCAGCTGGAGACCTGGCTTCGCGCCAGCGGGTTCACCGATCTTTTCATTGACCACTCCAGCATATCCGGTGGAGAAGCCTGGGCCGATGCCCTGCGCGCCAGTGCAGGCTCTGCCCGTGTTGTCCTTTGTCTTGTCACGCCGAACTGGCTGGCGTCGGCTGAATGCCCATCCGAATTCAAGGCGGCGTGGTATATGGGCAAGCGGATCATCCCGCTCTTTCTCCTCGGCGATGAGGCGGCGCTCGACACAAGGCAGCGCGCGGAGCTGGGCCGTGTGCGTGCCGAGGCGCAGGGGCTGGACCTGACGGCGTTCCGGACATCAAACGGCCTAGACCTCTCGGCTGACCCGGCTCGGGCCGAAATGCTGAAACGCGGCCTGCGCGAGGCAGGCGCGCTGGCCGCGGTGGGCCTCGACCCAGCGGCTTTCGAGATAGACAAGGCGCTGCGCCCCTCGCCCTTTCCCGGGCTCACCTCTTTCGGTGATGAGGACGCCGATGCAGCGCTGTTCTTTGGGCGCTCACGCGAGATTGCAGAAGTGCTGGAAACGTTGCGAAAGATGCGGGCTGCGTCGGAAACCAACCCGCTGGTGATCCTTGGCGCCTCCGGTTCGGGCAAGTCCTCGCTGCTCAAGGCTGGCATCATTCCGCGCCTGCGCCGGGAAGCACCGGCCTGGCTTCCTTTGCGGGCGTTCCGTCCCGGCGCTGACCCGCTGCTCAATTTCGCCGAGGCGATCACAAAGACGCTCGGAGATTTCGGCGAGCGCGAAGCCCATGGCGCGCTGAAACGCAGCTTGCTGGAGGCCTGGCAGGCCTGCCCACGCGATGCAGATGGCGACCTCACCGAGGCTGGCCGCGCCGCGCTTGCCACCGCCCTCGAAACACAGGGCGAGCGCCTGCGCACCCGCGCCAACCGCCCGAACGCCACCATCCTGATAAGCGTGGACCAGGCCGAGGAACTCGCCCGCTCCGATGGGGAGAGTGGCCAGGCGCTGGCGGACTATCTGCGCGCCGCCATGGATGCCGCCTCGCCCTTCCGCCTCGCCTTCACCATCCGCACCGACAGTTTCCCCGAGCTGCAGGCCCATCCCCGGTTCCAGGGGCTGGAGGCGCGCGGCTATGACCTCCGCACGCTGCCCGTCTTCCGCTTCGACGATGTCGCCGAAGACCCGGCGGCGCGCTATGGCGTCGAGGTTGATCCGGCCCTCACCGACGCGCTGATGGAAGATGCGCCAGGCAGGGACGCGCTTCCCTTGCTCGCCTTCGCGCTGCAGCGCCTCTGGGACCAGTTCCATGTCTCCGGCAAGCTCACCCATGGCGATTACACCGCCATGGGCGGGCTGTCCGGCCTGATCGAGGATGCCGCCGAGCGCGCCCTTTGCGGCATTGAGCCGGAGAGCCGCGACACGGCGCTTCCCGCAGGCGGGGCGAGGGCCCACCAGGTCGAGCTAGGTCAGTCTGTGTTTGTGCCGGCGCTGGCCGATGTGAATGATGAGGGCGCCGCCATCCGGCGCGTGGCGAACTGGAATGACTTCGGGCCGCAGGAACAGGAGCTGCTGGAGCGGTTCGATCGCTGGCGGCTGGTGGTGCGCAAGGAAGGCGATGGCGAGGGCGCCACCGTCGAGGTCGCCCACGAAGCCCTGTTCCGCGAATGGTCCCGCCTGCGTGACTGGCTGGAGCCCGAACGCGCCCGGCTGGAGGCGTTGCGCGGCCTGAAGCTCGCCGCGCTCGGCTGGGACCGGCATGAGCGCTCGCCGGCCTTCCTGACGCATTTCGGTGACCGGCTGGAGACGGCGACCGCGCTCTCCGATCATCCTCGTTATGGACCACAATTGGACGAGCAGGAACGGGCCTATCTCGTAGCTGCAGGCAAGGCAGAGAACCGCTCGCGCGGGCAAAGGCGGCGCCTGCAGGCTATGACAGGCGTCGCTGTCCTTGCACTGGCAGCGGGCGGTGTGGCGTGGCTGAACTGGGAGCCGCTGGGCCGGTTCGTGACCGTTCAGACGCAGTATGCCCCCTATGTGAAGCCGGCTGAAGCGATCGCAGCCATGGCTGATGGAGAGGCATTCCGCGAATGCGGTGATGCCACAGCCGATTGCCCGACAATGGTTATCTTGCCGAAAGGGCGGTTCCTGATGGGATCGCCGCCGGGCGACCCTGAAGCCGGTAGCGATGAAGGCCCGCAACAGGAGATCGCCATCGCCCGCTTTGCGGTTGCGAGATATGAAGTGACCGCCGCTGAGTATGCCGCGTGCTCGCGCGCGGGAGCCTGCCAGGTTTCGGTCACTGATGACCAGATCGCTGAAACGGGCGACCATCCAATGGTCAATATCTCCTGGCACGATGCGAAGGCCTATGCAGATTGGCTGTCAGACATGACCGGCCAGGACTACCGCCTCTTGTCCGAGGCGGAATGGGAGTACGCAGCGCGCGCCGTCACGACCCAGAATGCGCCATCGACGCGTTTCAGCTGGGGCGATGAACCTCCCGTTTGCGAACAGGGTGCTGAAAACGGAGCGGTCTTCAATGGTTGCGAGGGCAGCGGGACGAAGCCAGTCGGTTTTTCAGCGCCCAATGCGTTTGGCCTTTACGATTTGCATGGCAATGTCTGGGAGTGGGTTGAGGATTGTTATCGCGGAACGCTGAAGGGACAGCCCGAGGACGGCGATCCGTATACGGAAGAAAATTGCTCGCGTCGTGTTCTCCGCGGCGGTTCCTGGGGCAGCAATCCGCAGTACCTCCGCTCGGCCTTCCGCCTCAGGTACAATCCCGCGGACCGGAGCAACAGTATCGGTTTCCGTGTGGCCAGGACGCTTTAAGCCTTTTTTCCTTTTACGGCGCAGCCGCGTCAGCGGCGGAGCTGGCACCCGCGAAGCGGGTTCGTTTTTTTTGGGCAGCGTGTCTCATTTCGGTCTTTCAGCCCGTGACACACTGTTCGCCCGTGTCCTATGCAATCCTTGGGTGAACGGAGAGGCGCGTGGTCGACGTTTTCATTTCCTATGCTCGCCGCCAGCGCGATCGGGTTGAGCCGCTGAAGGCGCGGTTCGAGGACATGGGTCTTGATGTGTTCTTTGATCTGGAAGGCATTGATGGCGGGGCTGTTTTTCCCGACGTGATCACCCGCGCGCTGGACAATTCAAAAGCGGTGCTGACCTGCTGGTCGCCAGTGTATTTCACCCGCCCCTGGTGCCTTATCGAGGCGCGCGAGGGTATGAGCCGGGACATCCTGGTGCCGGTCACAATCGAAGCTTTTGAACGCACAGCGCCGCCGGCGGACCTGCGTCAGGTCAACTATTACGATCTCACCAGCTGGCAGGGCGAGGACACCCACGAGAACTGGAACCGCACCCTGCAGCGGCTTGGCCGCCTCGTCGGGCGCGACCTGGCGCCGCAGCTGAAGACAGGGCTGTTCGGCGGCACACGGGTCGCGGCCCCTGCGCCGGAGCCGCCACCGGAAACTGAGGCGAAGATCGACGTACTCGCTGACCTGCGCGAGACTTGGGCGAACTTTCCGGCGCGCGAGAACCCGGATGCGGTCGCGCGTTTCCTCGCCCGCGTGGCAGGTGCGGCCCCGGGGTCAGGGCTGGAATTCGAGGTCGAGCATCATCTTGACGAATTGCGCCGTGCCGCTGAAGCGGAACTGAAAGCGCAGCAGGAACGCGAGGCGGCGGAGCGGGCGAAGGCTGAGGCGGCAGCCCGCGAGTTGCGCGAATGGGAAGACCGCCTGGGGCCGGAGGCGGCGCGCGCGGCGCTGGCCGCGAAGGCGGGCAATCCAGTGGCCGAGCGGGTGTTCCCGGTGCGGCTGGAGGGCGTATCCGGCTGGCCGGTGCCGCAAATGGTGGCGATCCCGCCGGGCCGGTTCCTGATGGGCTCTCCCAGCAACGAGGAACGCTGGTCAGGGTATGATGGTCGCGAAGAACCTCAACACGAAGTCACGATCGAATACACATTCGCGCTTGGCCAGTACGCGGTGACCTTTGCCGAGTGGGACGCGGCGGGGGCGAGGCTGGAGCGGCCGGGAGATCAGGGTTGGGGCCGCGACCGGCGGCCTGTGATCCGTGTGAGCTGGGAGGATGCACAGGCTTATCTGGGCTGGCTCAACGAGCGGCTCGGGCTGGATGGCAAGCCAGAT
The DNA here is from genome assembly GCA_038527085.1 of Pseudomonadota bacterium. Classification (GTDB taxonomy): domain Bacteria; phylum Pseudomonadota; class Alphaproteobacteria; order Caulobacterales; family Hyphomonadaceae; genus UBA5336. The sequence continues at coordinate 4,913 of JBCBGD010000084.1, forward strand.
GCCTATCGCCTGCCGTCAGAGGCGGAATGGGAGTATGCCTGCCGGGCGGGGACGACAACGCCTTTCAGCTTTGGCGCAACCATTACCAAAGCCCAGGCTCAATTCTCTGAAGGCAAGGTGGGGAGTGCAGGAAGCACGGTCCCGGTGGGGTCTTATCCCACCAACGGTTTTGGCCTTTACGACATGCACGGCAATGTCTGGGAATGGTGCGCCGATGCCTGGCACGAGACTTATGAGGGCGCGCCAGCGGACGGCTCTGTCTGGCAGGGCGGCGATCCCTCGCGTCGTGTTCTCCGCGGCGGTTCCTGGAACGACGTTCCGCAGAACCTCCGCTCGGCCGGCCGCGGCCGGAACGGTCCCTCAGGCCGGTTCAACAATATCGGTTTCCGTGTGGCCAGGACGCTTTAACCCCCTTCCTCCTAACAGCGGGCGCCAGCCCGCGGCTTGCACCGGCGAAGCCGGTTCGATTTTTTTTGGTGATCTGGATTCGACTCTTGCCGCGACTCCCTGCCGGATAAAGCGATGTCAGCCCCTCCGAAACGAACATCCGGCCAGCGCCAGACCGGCCCCGCCCTTGAGGCGATGAATGTCTTCCTGCGCTGGCTGATCCCGACCGTGGAGAAGTTCCCCAAGAGCCAGAAATTCCTGCTCGGCGACCGGATGCAGGCCACAGCGCTGGATGTGCTGGAACACCTGATCGAGGCGACCTATTCGCGCGACAGGAGGGCCGCGTTGAAGGCCGCAAATCTCGGCCTTGAGAAACTCCGCCACCTCCTGCGCCTTTCCTATGATCTGCGCCATCTCGATCCGCGCCGCTATGAATACGCCGCCCGCGAGATTGACGGGGTGGGCCGGCTGATCGGCGGCTGGCTGAAGGCCGGTGAAAGCGCTCGTGCCGCGGCGTGAACGCGGTCTCTTTGGACACATTGCCAGTTTCCAGGCCCTACTGGCTGCGGCGCGTCGCGCGGCTCTCGGCAAGCGTCGGAAGCCCGGCGCCGCGGCCTTCCTCGCCGACTTGGAGTCCGAATGCCTGCGGCTGGAGCGCACGCTGCGCGATGGCAGCTACCGGCCCGGCCGATACGTGAAGATCGAACTGTTTGACCCCAAGCACCGCATTGTGTCGGCCGCCCCCTTCCGCGACCGGGTCGTGCACCATGCCCTTTGCGACGTGGTCGCCCCGATCTTCGAGCGCGGTTTCATCGCCCACAGTTTCGCGAACCGGAAGGGCAAGGGCACGCACCGAGCGATCGAGACCTATGAGCGCTACCGGGACCACAACGCCCACGTCCTGCGCTGTGACATCTTCCGCTACTTCCCGGCCATCGACCACATGATCCTGAAGCGCGACCTGCGCCGCCGCATCGCTTGCGAACCGACGCTGGACCCGCTCGACCGGATCATAGATGCCTCCAACACCCAGGAGCCGGTTGACCTTCACTATCCCGGCGATGACCTGTTTGCGCCCTTCACGCGCCGGCGCGGCCTGCCCATCGGCAACCTGACGAGCCAGTTCTTCGCCAATCTCTATCTCGACCCGCTCGACCATTTCTGCACCGAAGTCCTGCGCGCGCCCTATGTGCGCTATGTCGACGATTTCGCCCTATTCCATGATGATCCCGGCGTTTTGGCCAACTGGGAGCGCCGGATCGCGCAGTTTCTCGAAGGCCGCCGCCTGAAACTGCACCCGCGCAAGAACCAGGTCCTTCCGATGTCCGAGCCATCCGAGTTTCTCGGCTACGTTCTGCTGTCGAATGGCGTACGCCGCCTGCCGGAGGCGAATGTCGCCCGCTTCCGCGGCCGCCTGCGCGCCATGCGCGACAGGTTCCGTGCCGGCACGCTGTCCGAAGCCGAGGCCCGCCCCCGCATCACCGCCTGGGAAGCCCATGCGAGCTTTGCCCATACCCGCAAACTACGAAACGCGGTGCTGGGGAAAAAGGGACCGGTTGGGACACGCAAACCGGGGTGACAGCTTGCGGTCCACCTATTAGCCATTTGCCAACTGGCGTGGGAGCGGACCGGGATGGACAACCTGAAGAGAAGGTCGCAGCGGCCGGGACGACTACGTCCACCGTGGCGGTGGGACTGGAAGCGGTTCGCCGAACATGATGACCCGACCCGGTTCATTGACGATGTCTTTTATCGCCCCAGTGTCCGCCCGACTGCGGCCTGGGTCATCACACTGCTCTTCGGCCTTGTCGCATGGCTGACCGCCGAGTTCGCTTCGACTGCAGCAGCGCGCGCCGCGCTCGCCTATGGCGATGACCCTTCCGGCGTGATCCCGGAATCAGTGGGACGACTAACCATTGCCATTGTGGCCATCGCGGCGCTTACCATAGGCTGGGAACCGATCCTGTCGCGGCGCCTCGGGCTGGGACGTCAGCGCCCTGTCGTTCGGCGCCCCACCAGTCTCTTGGCGTGGGTCTATCATTTGTTCTGGCGCTGGCCGACCTGGGCCATTTGGCGCGTGCCATCAGTGGTGTGGAGCGCGATTGACTGGTTTCTGGCCAGACCCATCGCCGTGGCTGCCGGCACACAGGTGATCCGAATCCTGCCGCAAGGACTGAAGCGTCATTCCGCATGGTTTCGATATGCCATTCTCCTGTTCTGGATCGCGGGGCCGGTCTTGCTCGCACTGTACCTGCCAGAACACATGCGGCCTTTCGAGGGCTTTTCACTCTGGATACTGCTACCCGCCTTCCTGGCAATCTTCGGCGTCGTTCGTCGCTGGCAATGGGTTGAAAGTGATCGGGAGGCCTTCCTCATTCAGCGGGGCGGGCCCGCACACAAGCGCGTCGGCTTTGAGGAAGACCTGCGTGATGAGGCGCTGACCGCCACGGTTGGGCTGTTCCTGCTGATACCCGTCGTGCTTCAGCAGGTCGATCTCCTTTACGATGCGTTCGACCTCTCAGAGGCGGGCATGACGAACGGAGAGACCGGCACGCTCTGGCAGTGGATGGGCTTTTTCGGAGCCGAACTTGCGAAATCAGTGCCCTTCGTTGACTGGTCGGAAGTGTTCAGCGTTGCAAACGGTTCGCCCATTCGGCCGGCGGAGGGCTCCGCACTTGGCGCGGGGCTTGTCTTCCTGACGCGCGCGCTGCTGGACCTTTTCCTTCTGGCCGCAGTGATCCAGGCGCTGACAATTGCCAGCCGCCTTCGGGACCAGAACGCTGCCTTCGAGGCGCGCCAGCTGAACATTCTCGACCCATTTGCCGAACTCTCGAAGCTGCAACCTCTCGGCATGCGCGATTTCGAGCGCCCGCTGCTTTCTGACCCGCGTGGTCACGTAGCCGATTTTCCGGACTATGAGGCCAAGCGGCTGAGCCAGATTGCAGCGGGCGATGACCTCGAACTGGCTCGATCGGTTGCTGGCCAAGGCGATGACCCAGAAGCGCGGCTGCGGAACCTCTCGGGCGTTGAGCGAAGCGAGGACTGCCGGAATGCCGCGCTTGCCCTGATGGCGCGGCAACATCCGACCGATGAGCGCACGCGCTACCTTCTTGGTGAAGCGGTCAGGCGACCAAGGCTGGCGTCAGACTGGCGGCAAACCGCGCTCCGCTTCTTGCTCGACGTCGACCGGGACGCCGCCAGAACCGCGATCCGGGACATACTCAGGACGGCCTTTGGTGATGAAAGTCTGGTGCGCCTCGCCGTCACAGAAGCCGGGCGGATTGGAAGTGGGGAAGACTTCGACCTCGTGAAGGCGATTTTGGGCGCTCAGGGCCAGCCACTCATTCTGAGGGCACAGGCTTACAGATCATCCGTCTTACTGGCCCTGCGTCAGAACACGCCAACCAATACGATCCCGCTTGACGATGCGATCCGGACCTCCGATCGGCCGGATGTCTTGCTCGCGGCTGCCTATGGGCGGGCCCTCTCGGAGATAGATCCCTCATGGAACCGATCAGGCGGCCTGCCGGAAGAAGTCGCTGAAGCCTTTATCGAGAGTCAGGTCGTGGCAGCATTCGGACCGAAAGCCGCTTTGTGGGCCGACCACGCTGCACGCTGCGCTCTGGGATTCCACAACCGGATCAGCGAAATACCCGCCGGCGAGTTCCTGATGGGTGCACCTGAAACCGAGACCGATAGCGGTACCAGTGAGCGGCCTCAGCACAGGGTGCAGTTAGCAGCGTTCGGGCTTGGCACCTATACGGTGACGTTTGAGGAGTATGACCTCTTCTGCGAGGCGACGGGCCAAAGCTCACCCAGAGACCGCAATTGGGGAAGGGGAAAACGGCCTGCGATCAATGTGTCGTGGGAGGAAGCAAACGCGTACTGTGCGTGGCTTGGTTCGTGGACAGGCGAGCGTTTCCGTCTGCCATCTGAGGCGGAATGGGAATATGCCTGCCGGGCGGGGACAGAGACGCCGTTTAGCTTTGGGGAGACGATCACGCCGGACGAGGCAAATTATGACGGTAACTTCACCTATGGCGGCGGGCCAAAAGGGACGTATCACGAAAAGACCATGCCGGTCGGATCCTATCCGGCCAATAGGTTTGGCCTCTACGACATGCATGGCAATGTCTGGGAATGGTGCGCTGATCGCTGGCATGAGACCTATCAGGGCGCGCCCGCTGATGGCTCGGTCTGGGACGGCGGCGATGCCTCGCGTCGTGTTCTCCGCGGCGGTTCCTGGTACAACGATCCGCGGGACCTCCGCTCGGGCCTCCGCTACAGGGACAGTCCCACGGACCGGGACTTCAATATCGGTTTCCGTGTGGCCAGGACGCTTTAAGCCTTTTTTCCTTTTACGGCGCAGCCGCGTCAGCGGCGGAGCTGGTACCGGCGAAGCC
>JBCBGD010000085.1:0-9436 GCA_038527085.1 Pseudomonadota bacterium
CGAGCCGACGCCCTTACCTACTGGTTTTCCTGGGCAGCTTGGGTTAGTCGAACAGGTAAGGGAGGGGTTCGATGCGGTACGTTCTGATTTTACTCTTGCTGATCGCGGCTGCGGCTGGCGGGATCTATGCGGCGAAGTTCGAGCCGACAGCTTCGATGATTAATGACGCCCTTGAGGGTGTGATTGAACCTGCCGATGCGCCCCTTCCTGTTCCGCCGCTTGCGAATGGCGCTGCCAGCTATGATGCGGCTGTGCTCGCGAGTCTGGACATGCAGACCTGTTTCGATGCCGAGGCGAAATTCAGCGACAACAGCGAGCGCGTGTGGCTCGATCGCGCGGTGCGCGCCACGCCTGAGCCGGGCACCTGGCAGTTTCCTGACCTGGCCAATTATCCGGGGCTTGTGAAACTTGAACAGATCAAGTCGAGCCTTGGAAATTCGCGTGAGCATTGCGGCGCCGCGCGCATTGCCGAAAACTGGTTTATGACCGCGTCCCATTGCGTCTTGGACTATCAGGCGCTCAGCGCGGCAGCGACGGACCTGATGCTGTTGACACCCGCGGAGGACATTTTCAGCGAAGCGGTTGAAACAGTGCCTGTGACGGGGGCGGTCTGTCACCTGGATTTCGGGATGGACCAATGGCGCTTTTCCAACGACATCGCACTTCTCTACGTCGAAGACACGAGCGGCCTCGTCAGTGTTCCCATTGCAACGCTCGAGCCCGAAGACTCAGACCTTCGGCGCGGCGACATTGATGCGTTCCACATCGCTGGATGGGGCAGCAATGGCGATTTTCGATTCCTGCAAGGCGGAGTGGTTGCGCCCGAGCGCGTTGGGCAGTCGGTGCTCGTAACGGCGCGCATCGATGCGAAAGGCCCTGATGTCGGTGACAGCGGCTCGCCGCTCTACACCTTCATCGACGGGGAACCGGTTGTGATTGGCGTTCTCTCCAATGTACGCCGTCAGGTGCCTCCAGAACTCAAGAGCGCTGCTTACGTGCGTGTAAAAGGCGTTCGTGACTGGCTGGAAACAGCGATGGCCGTATGCGGGCAGGACGGTGAATTCGTATGCGGCGACGCGGGCGCCTCGAATGGCGTGACTGCCGCGCCATAAGATTTCGTCTTATCGTTTATTGATAAATAATCGAAAGCAGGCTAGACGCTTGGTGTCGGGTCGTGGGCTGACATGCCTGTGGCCAAGAGAAAGTCTATCTGGCCGATTCAAGGCCACGAAAGGGAAGGGCATCGCCCATGCTATCTGTGTTGTTCAATCCAAATGGGCGCATCGGGCCTCGAACATTCTGGCGCGGAATTGTTCTGCTGTTGGGCGCGATGATCATCATCAACATTCTAAGCGCCTATGCAGGTCCGGTCGGTCAAATGCTTGGACTGCTCACGCTGGCTGCGCCTTATTGCTATCTCTGCGTCTACGGCAAGCGCCTGCACGACTCTGGCAAATCAGCCTGGTTCTTTCTTTTATTCTTCATCGGCTACTTCATCCTCGAAGGCGTGTTTCAGACCGTCCTGATGCCGTTTCTGTCGCCCGCCGCATCAGTGCTTCAGGATGATATGACCCTTTTGATGGAGCAGGGGCAGTGGATGGAGGCCCTGGCCTACGCGCCGGAGATTGCGAAAGCCAGCCTGATGACCGCGTTGGTCAGCCTTATCCTTGCCAATATCGTTCTGGGTTTCCTGGCGGCGCGACTGAAATCCGACCCCGGCCCAAACGAGTACGGCCCGCCGGAAGGCGCTGCTGTTTCTGACCCCTTTTAGCGCAAGAAGACCGCGATTATGAGCGACGCCACCTCACATTCTGGCCGGCCAGAGCCATTGGACCCCAAGCGCCCCTGGGTCGATGATCCGCGCGAGCTCCCCTCGGAAATGAACTGGGTGCAGACCCTGACAAACCCATTCGGGGAGACGTCGCGACTTCACTTCACGCGCGCCTGGACAGGCCTCTTTTTCGTCCGCCTGCTGTGGCGGGTGGGGTTCATCGTCCTGGCCATCGTCTTCGGCGCCGCGGGTGTCGAGAATGCCTCAAATTTCGTCCCACCGCTTTGGGCGTTCATGATCCTTGTGGTGATTACGGCGATGGCATCTGTTGTATTGCACATCCGGAGGCTCAGCGACGCCAAACGCAGCCCCCTCTGGGCAATGATCGTGTTCGTTCCCGTTCTGGCGGGATTTGCTGGCTTCTTGAGCGGGATTGGCGGCGCTTCTGCTGAATACGAGGTCGCCAGCCGGGCGGCCGCATTGGAACGCGAGGGCGTGCCCAGGAAAGTGATCGCGGTGGAATTGGAGCGTGATGGCGCAGCGCGGCTTCTCGCACGTGAAATCCTTGTCCGCCTGGAACTTCAGCAAGTTGAGGCATTGGGCGACGACCCGCAGACGACAACGGATGCCACCGAAGAAATTCCCGCGATGACAGATCCGGCCGTCGCGGTGCTGCTGGCCGAACTCTCCCTCGACCTGCTCGACCTGACCGATGCCCAGCGCACACGGGTTCAGGATGCGCTAGATGAGATCGCTGCCGAGCGCGAGGGCGGAGAGGCAGAGGGCGATGCCGGGGCTGACGCACGGGACGGGGAGCGCCGCGGGCGCAGCGACTCTCGGGAAGACGAGGGCGACGAGCCCCCGTCCCGAGAACAACAGCTCAGGGGCGAACTCGTCGGCATTCAGGGCGAGTGGCGTGGTATGCTGCCACTCATCAATACCAGCGAGGTCAGCGCCCTGTCCTATACGCTCGATGCTGCAACGGGATCGGCGTTTGGATTTTGGGCCATCCCGTCCTTTTTCGTGATGTTGTGGAGCCTTCTATGGGTTGGCCGACTGCCGACGGGTGGCGGTACAATCCGTTCGCGCTTTGAAGGGCAAAACGACGGGTCCACCGACCTGGGCTAAAGGCAAGCGCCCAACTCTGGAGCGGGTGCCAGCCGTGTTTCGCAGCCAAACGTTTGTTCGAAAGCCGCTTTCAGCGCCATGTCGGCTTCTGTGAGACCGACGGGGTGGCCGAGATCGACGAGGCTCGTGACGCCGTAGCGTGGGTCAGCGATACCGCAAGGCGTAATACCGCCAAAGTGGGACAGATCTGGCTCCACATTCAGGGAAATGCCGTGGAAACTCACCCACCGTTTGAGACGGATTCCAATGGCGGCGATCTTGTCCTCACGCAGGGCGCCGCCAGGCTGGCTTCTGTCGACCCAGACGCCAACGCGGCCATCCCGGGTGAAGGCATCGACATTGAATTCTCGCAGCGCGCCGATGATCCAGGCTTCCAGTGACTTGACGAATGCGCGGACATCGCGGCCCCGCTGCGCCACGTCGAGCATGACATAGGCGACGCGCTGACCGGGACCGTGGTAGGTGTATTCGCCGCCTCGACCGGCGTCGAACACCGGGAATCTCTCAGGTTGCAGGAGGTCGGCAGGCTTCGCGCTCGTGCCGGCGGTGTAAAGCGGTTGGTGCTCCAACAGCCAGATGCACTCGGGCGCACCCTGGCTACGGATCTGCCGAGCGCGAGTCTCCATCCAAGCCTTTGCAGGCAGGTAGTCGATGGGTTCTTCAGACACCATCCATTCGACGGGGGGGAGATGCTTCGTCACTGAGGATGCATATAGCGAGCCTTTGGGGGTTCACATAGGGGACACTGCGCCTTATACGGCGTGGTCTTGGCGTTGCCAGTTGGCTGCGCCGAGGAAAAGTGTGCGGTCGTGGCGGAACTGGTAGACGCGCAGCGTTGAGGTCGCTGTGGAGCAATCCGTGGAGGTTCGAGTCCTCTCGACCGCACCATTTTCAGCCCGCTGAGAGCTTTGTCATTTCGCCTTCGACCTTTTTGGCCTCACCTTTGATGTGTTCCTTGTCCTTTCTCTTGTTCGTGGACCAAATCAACGTTTCAGGCACGGTATAGTTGCAAGGTTTTGGACGCTGAAACCGGTGTTGAGCGGCGACTGAGTGGCTGGGCTAGGCACATCGACCATTGCTTTCGCGCTGGCGATAGGATGGCCATAGCAGACCTCCAGCTTCGCATAGCCTGCCTGCTTTTGGCGCGGTGATCGGCATGGTACGGATCGGAAGACATCAGCAGGATCACTGGTATGAGCAACAGCAAGCCGAGCAGGGCTCTCATTGCGGCGCGCGGCGATCTCGAGCACCGAGCAAAACAAATTGCCGACGATCCCCAAGTCAATTCGGTGTTCGGGCTCGCGCGAAGCATATTCAGCGAGTTGGAAAGTGGAAAGTTGGGGCTGGCCACAGCGGAGGACCTGATTGACGAGGTGCACCTCAGCCTTGCCGATCAACGCTCTGACGCCTTTCGATCCCAGCACAAGGTCGGTCATGAATCCGACGCTTGGGATGCTGTGAAGGCCCGTCTCTCACGACTCGCCGATCAGGGGTGGGAGCCATTTCGTTCCGCTGTCGAGGCCCCCAATGGCGGGATTGTCTTCACGGCCCACCCGACCTTTGCCTTGCCTCTGGAAGCTAGGAGAGCCTTCACGCGTCATGTTCTCGAAGACGACGCCAATTCAAAGACAGCCCTCGGCGCGGCGCTGGCTCAGGATGCGCGCGACTGGTCGGCATCCATCTCTCTTTCAGGAGAACATGCAGAGGTGCAGGAGGCGCTCATCCACGCTCAGGATGCGAGCCGGCGTTATGCTGAATGCGTGCTCGAAACGGCGAAGGACAGATTCCCGGACACTTGGACGTATATCAAGCCAGCCTTGCCGACGCTCGCCAGCTGGGTGGGCTACGATCTTGATGGACGGTCTGACATCGAATGGTGGCATTCACTCGCGTTTCGCCTGTCTGAGAAGGCGAGCCAGCTCCAACGCTATGCCCAGCATTTGAGAGTGATTGCAGACCAGGGCGCCGATATCGGTGCGCTCGCTGAAAAGCTTGAACGGGCCTCGCAGGTGAGCGCAGCGGAAGCTGAGCTGTTCTCCGAGGATCTGTCGAACCCTGACCTCTTGGTGGCCGCTGCGTCTGCGCTGACCAGTGAAAATCCTGACAGGCTGACAGATGCGGCAGAGATCCTGGGAGACATCGACAAATCGCTCGCAACCGCGCCTGAGGACACGCATCTCGCGCTCTGCACATTGCGCGCAGAAGTTGCGATGCTGCAACTCGGCACAGCGCGTATCCATCTCCGCGTGAATGCAGCGCAGGTGCGTGCCGTCATCAGCCGTGATCTCGGGCTTGAGACAGAAGACCGCGAGTTGGGCCGTGTGGCGCTTGAGGAGCTGTCTAAGCGAGCCGGCGCGCCGGAGGCATGCAAGGCGAATTTCGCCGATCTATTCCTGGAGCGGTCAACGGCGCGGCGTCAGATAATGATGTGCGCCTTGATGCTGAAGCACATCGATGCTGGCTCAGATATCCGGTTCCTCATCGCTGAAGCGGAAAATCCCGCGACTGTAATGGGAGCGCTCTATCTTGCACGCCAGTATGGTGTGGCGGGAAAGCTCGATATCTCGCCACTGTTTGAAACGCCTGAGGCGCTGGAGACCGGGGGGCGATTCATCCAGCGTCTTCTCGAAGAGCCCGCCTTCCTGGCCTATTTGCGAGAGCGCGGATACCTTTCGATCCAACTCGGATTTTCCGATGCGGGTCGTTTCATCGGACAGGTCGCCGCTGATATGGCGATCGAGCGGATCCATAATCTGATTGCGCGCGCCCTTAGTGCCAAAGGCGAAGACCTTGGTCTTCTCATCTTCAATACGCATGGTGAGTCCATGGGCCGAGGGGCTTGGCCAGGCACATTTGAAGATCGCTTCAATCACGTTCTGACTCCATGGACGCGCTGTCGCGCGCGGGAATACGGATTGAAGCTGCGCCATGAGGTGAGTTTTCAGGGCGGTGACGGTTTCCTGCATTTCGCGTCGCCGGAATTGGCGGCGGCCACCTACGGGGCCTACTGCCTTCACTTGTTGTCTGAGCCGGGGGACTGTCGCGAGGACCCATTCTACACACAGACCGGTTTTGTCTGGGACACCTACAGGTCGCTTCGCAGTTGGCATGAACGGCTCTTTAATGACGCAGATTATGGTCGCTTGCTCAGCGATTTCGCCACCAATTTCCTTGTCAGGGCAGGCTCGCGCCAGCGCCGTCGCACAGGAGGGCCGACGGGGCCGCGCTCACTGCGGGCGATTTCTCACAATGCAACGCTTCAGCAGCTGGGTGTGCCAGTAAACACGGCTGCGGGGATCGGCTCCACGATCCGGCGCGAGACCGACAGGCTGGTGGCGTTGTTGGATGGCTCGCCCCGGTTGAGGCACCTTCTGATGCTAGCCGTGAAGGCGCGGTTGGTGACGAGCGTGCCGGCGCTCCGCGCTTATGCTGGAGCCTACGATCCAAGCTTCTGGGTGGCTGTCGCGCGGACAGCTGAGCCTGAGCAAGGCGTGGCATACAGAAGGATCTATTATGCGTTGAGAGAACAGGGTACAGCGCATGCTTTGCGCAGAACGGCCGATCGCTTTTCGATCGATCTGAGCAAGTTCGACCGGCTTTTGTCGCGGATGAAAGAGGCGCCGTCAGTTGCCGAGCGACATGCGGCGAGGCTCGATGTACACGTCCTGCACGCCTACCGGATTGGTCTGATGATGCATGCCTTTGCATTGGCTGGGCGCGTCCCAACCCTGTCTGATCGCAAGGATGCAAACCTGGCGGAATTCATGTCTCTGGTTCTGGAGATGCGGATCGGAGAGGCGGCTGGCATGCTCGACGATGCTTTCCCAGCCTCATCTCCGGAAATGTCTGCGCTCGATACGTTGAGAGACGGAAGTGCCGGGCGCGATGCTCAGGGCTATGATGAGCTCCACGCTGACATCATCACGCCGCTTAAAGAGATTGACCGCCTCCTGCACAAGACCACGCTTGCAATCTCGCATGCCTACGGGGCTTATGGCTGACGTAGGGTGTGGGCTTGCAGTTCTTCGCTCCCCTCGTCATCATTCCGGTGAAAGATCTGGGCGATGACGCCTAATGGGAGGACCAGCGATGAAGACCAAGATCACGGAGATGTTCGGGATCGAGCACCCCATCATTCAAGGTGGCATGCACTATGTCGGTTTTGCAGAGATGGCGGCGGCCGTGTCAAACGCTGGCGGGCTCGGTATCATCACCGGTCTGACCCAGAAAACACCGCAAGATCTCGCCAACGAGATTGCCCGCTGCAAGGACATGACGGACAAGCCCTTCGGCGTGAATATCACCTTCCTTCCCAGCCTGACCCCGCCCGATTACCCAGCCATCGTGAAAGCGGTCATCGATGGTGGCGTTAAAGTAGTCGAAACGGCCGGGCGCAATCCCGAGCAGGTGCTCCCAGCGCTTAAGGATGCCGGCATCAAGGTGATCCACAAATGCACATCTGTCCGCCACTCGCTGAAGGCTCAGGCCATCGGGTGTGATGCGGTTTCGGTCGATGGCTTCGAATGTGGTGGTCACCCGGGCGAAGACGACGTCCCGAATTTCATCCTGCTGCCTCGCGCGGCCGATGAGCTGGAGATCCCCTTTGTCAGCTCAGGCGGGATGGCGGACGGGCGCTCTCTTGTCGCCTCCATCGCCATGGGCGCTGAAGGCATGAACATGGGCACACGTTTCATCGCGACGAAGGAAGCGCCGGTCCATGAGAATGTGAAGCAAGCCATCGTTGCTGCGAGCGAGCTGGACACGCGCCTCGTTATGCGCCCGCTTCGCAACACCGAGCGCGTTCTCCAAAACGACGCTGTCGACAGGCTTCTCGAAAAGGAAAAAGCGCTGGGCGACAAGCTCACCATTCAGGACATACTGCCTGAAGTGGCAGGCGTTTACCCGCGCATCATGATGGAAGGGGAGATGGATGCCGGAGCTTGGTCGTGTGGCATGGTGGCCGGCCTGATTAATGACATTCCGACCTGCAAGGAATTGGTCGACAGGATCATGTCTGAGGCCGAGGCAATCATCACCGAGCGTATGGCTGGTATGCTCGGCGCAAAGGCTCACGCCTAGCCAAAGGCAATCACCGCATTCTCCGCGTCGTGCCCAATCGGGCTGTAGCCAAGAACAGGAACGCCCGTCACCGCGCACCAGTGACGGGCGATTTCGTGAGCTTCCATTCCAAAGTCGATGTCGTTGTCGGGAATGTCGCTGAACCTGCCGAGGCGGACCCCTGCAAGCCGTGAAAACCAGTCACTTGTAGCCAGCTGAGCGAAGGCGCGGTCTATGCGATAGTGATATTCGCCAATGTCTTCGAGGTGCAGAATGTGACCGGTGAGATCAGGCATGTATTTGGTGCCGTTCAGCGCGGCGAGGACCGTCAGGTTGAAGGCTGCCTGAGGAGCAGTTCCTTGTTTCGCCGCTTCTGTTCGCCCTGCAATGACGTCCAGCGCTCGACGGACGGCTGCCTGGCCGTTCTGCCGGACGATGTCGCTTGGCATCGGGGCGTGCAGACAGCTTCCGATCCCTGCACCGTAAAGAGCACCGAGCAGGCTGCCGGTATCGCTGTACCCCAGATATGCCTTTCTGCGAGCGCGTGGACCCATTTGTTCGATCAGCCCGTCCAGCAGCCTTATCGAGCCGTACCCGCCGCGAGCAAACCAGATCGCGTCGCAATCCGGATCGTTTGCCGCAGAAAGGAAGGCTTCACGTCGCTTGTCGTCTGATCCGGCAAAGTGCCCCTGACGAAGGAAGCACTGCGGATCGAAATTCAGATGCAGTTTGGGATATTGCTCATCGGCCAGCGCCGTCACCGCATCGGCGGCTTCACTTGAGAGCGCCCGGGCGGGTGCCACGACGGTGACCCGGATCTTCCTGTCTGAATTTTGCCTATCTCGCTCCATAGGAGTCAGGATATGGCGGATTCCATGAGAGATCGACAACGCTATTTTTTCTGCGGGATCGGCGGATCCGGCATGCTGCCTCTAGCAATGATCCTTCAGGGGCAGGGGGCGGAGGTGTCAGGTTCTGACAGGTCCCGGGATCAGGGACGAACACCAGAGAAGTTTCGCTGGCTCGAAGCGCAAGGGATCGCGCTGTTCCCCCAGGATGGCTCAGGACTGACATCGCCCGATCAAACCCTGGTCGCCTCTGCTGCTGTCGAGGACACGGTGCCCGATGTGGCGGCAGCGTTACGACTGGGCTGCAATCGCGTCACGCGCGCCGAGGCCCTTGCAGATTTGTTCAATGCTGCGCCGTCCTCGATCGGCGTGGCAGGCACCAGCGGAAAGTCCACCACCACGGCGATGATTGCCTGGATCCTGGATCAGGCGAGCCAAAAGCCCACTGTGATGAACGGTGCCGTGATGAAGAATTTCGCCAATCCCGACAGGCCTTTCGCGAGTGCGCTGGCAGGCGAGACCGGCAGCCCGTTCGTCTCTGAGATAGACGAAAGCGATGGGTCCATCGCGCTGTTCAATCCGGAAGTGGCGGTGCTCAACAATGTCTCGGTCGACCACAAGTCCATGGAGG
>JBCBGD010000086.1:0-9406 GCA_038527085.1 Pseudomonadota bacterium
CTTCATGCTGGCCGAGTGGGAAACGCCAGACATGCACCAGGCCGCGTTTGACGCGACCTATGCCTGGGGGTGGAAAGAGGCGCTGCAGCCCATCGCGCGCGGCGAAGCCAGTGTCGGCGCCCTGCGCGGCTATTATTTCGGCCAGCAGAACACCTGGCCGGACGCGGCCTACCGCCTGCTTTACACCTCAAACCACGACCAGAATTCCTGGGATGGCACTGCGCCTGACATCTATGGCGACGCGCTGGAGGCAGCCATCGTGCTGTCCTTCGTCTCAGAAGGCATTCCGATGATCTATAACGGTCAGGAGGCGGGCCTGGATCACCAACTGGCGTTCTTCGAGAAGGACGAGATCACCTGGCGCGATCATCCCCACGCCGAACTGTTCACGCGGCTCTCTGCCCTGCGGTCTGAGACGAAAGCGCTTTGGAGCGGAGCCTATGGCGCGCGGATGATCGAAGTGCCCTCTAGCGATGCCGACAACATCTGGGCGTTCGTCCGACAAGGTGGGGACGACGCGGTGTTTGCGGTATTCAATCTGAGCGGCGTTGGCCGCTCCGTCACCTTCGAAGACACGCTTCACCATCATTCGTGGACTGAGGTCTTCACTGGCGCAGAGCAGGCATTCGACGGCGATGAACGCCTGACCCTTCCCGCCTGGAGCTATCGGGTGTACGTGCGCGACATCGATTAGCGCGGAGATACGGCATGGACTGGAGCAAGATCGAAGCGGCGCTTGCCGAGTGCCCGGTGGTTCCCGTCCTCGCCATTCCACAGATTGAACAGGCTGCGAACCTCGCCGAAGCGCTCGCCAAGGGCGGCATTACGGTGAGCGAGATAACCCTGCGCACCCCTGCAGGCCTGCCAGCGATCAATCTCTTCAAGACCACCGCGCCCGGCATGGTCGTGGGCGCTGGCACGATCCTTGACGAGCGCGACCTGTCGGCTGCGGTCGAGGCAGGCTCTGACTTCATCGTGTCACCTGGCTTCGATGACAATCTGCTCAAATCGCTCAGCGAGTGTCCCGTGACGCCCCTTCCGGGTGTGGCAACGGCAGGCGAAGCGATGGCAGCGCGCAATGCGGGCATCAAACGCGTGAAGCTATTTCCCGCCGAAGTCGTGGGCGGGGCCGCGCTGATCAAAGGCCTTGGCGGCCCGCTACAGGATATGGCCTTCATGCCCACCGGCGGGGTGACCCTCTCCAACATGGCCGACTATCTCAGCCTGAAGAACGTCTATGCCGTGGGCGGGACATGGATCGCCAAGTCTGAACACCTTGAGGCGGGCGATTGGGAAGGCATTACGGCGCGCGCCCGCGAAGCCTGCGACGCAGCAAAGCGCATCAAAAGCGCCGCCTAGCGGAGGCTCCGGCTCTGTTTGCTGTGAGACATCAAAACCCGTTCGGCTCAAGCAGGTCATAATAGCCACGCCTGTGCGCCTCATCCTGCAGCGGGTGGCTGTAGTGGAAGCGCTCGCGCGATAGTCCCGGGATCATGCTCTTGGCGATATCGAACGCCTTGCGGGCATCCTTAGGTCGGCCCAACGCCGTGAACGCTGCGGCTTGCAGAAGGTGGTGATGATACCAGTAGGGGTTGGCCATAATTGCGCGGTTGGCCCAGGCCAATGCCCCCTCGGCCTCTCCTTCCAGAAGATCGCAAAGGCCAATCGTGTTCGCCCAGAGGCTGTAATGGGGGTCCTGGGTGTTCAACTCGATTGCGTCGAGTGAGTGTTTCCGCGCCTGCGCGAAGTCGCCCATGAATGCGTTGAGCCGACCATGTTCGCCAATGGCGGCGACGAAATTCGGATCGAGTTGCAGTGCCCGGTCCATATGGGCCAGGGCCTGCTCGGGGTTGCCTCTCGCGCCCATCACAGTGGCGAGGGTAAACGAGCCCCATGGATCGTGGGGCTGCTCGCGAACCGCCCTTTGCGCCAGCGTATGGGCCTCGGCCAAGTCCTCCTCAGGTTCCTCAGACCAGAAGCTCCAGACATCGAGCAGGCGCACAAAGGCCGATGTCGTCAGTCCTGCGACAAGCAGACGGGGCTGGCTGATGCCCTTGGCCAGCAGCGAGCGTGCCTCGCGATTGTTCTCCCGGGACGTGCGCCAAAAGAGGTATCGCGCCTTCATGATCCGGGTCCATTCGTCGAGTTCATCCGGGCTGCGCTGGTCGAGCTGGGCCGCCTCGCTTTCGGCAGACAAAACTTCATTGGGCACGCAGGACGCAATCCTGTCGACGATCTTTGTCTGGACATCGAACAGATTGGTGATGGGTTCATCGAACCGGTCGGTCCACACAACGTTGCCACCCGCCTCACTGGTGAGCTGAAGCGTCATCCGGACCCTGTCATTCGACAGCATGTACGACCCGGCGACGTGATAGCCCTCTGGGTGGTCCGCCTGCCCGAACTGGACGCCTGGGGGCTTGTAGGTGCCGAGCAGATCGGCAGCGAACACCTGGAACATGGTCTGGCGGCTGAGACGCCCCAGAAGATCCTCAGCAACCGCGGAGCCGAAGTAGCTGACGTCCGAGTCGTTGGAGAGACTGCGCAAGGGCGACACGACAATCCTTGGCCCTTCGACCTTCTCAGGTTGCCTGCGCGGGCTTGCACCGGTCGACGGTTCGACGGCGAAGTTCTCCTTGAGGCACTGGTAAAATGCGTTGCTGGGTTCGACGTCCACGTCTTCGCGAAGCCGTGCGCGATAGGTGTCGGCGAGGCGCTTGGCCTCGTTCTTCGCGTCATGTTTGCACAGCGCGTTGACCACAGTGATACAGAGCGCCTCATCCAGCGGCTCAAGCCCCATGAGCAGAGCACACAGGCGTTTGAGGTCGCTGGGCGAAAGGCCCCCGGGCTCCTCGATCAGTTCGGTCAGCCTTCCGGTGATCGCATTGCGCATCCGCACCTCGGAAAACCGCAACCACTCCTGAAACTCCTTCGTCGGCGCAGGTGCATCTGCGAGCAAAACCGGGCTGGCGGTTTGAGTCGCCTCAACGGGGTCCGCCATCAAGCGCCAGTAGTCGCAGATCACACGCGCACGATTGAGGGACAGCCAATCATGTTCCGGCTGCTCGATCACATCCCCAAGATGGCGGCGGATCGTTGTCAGCGCAGTGCGCAGGCTGGCGCTGGCGCGCGAGTCTGAGGAATCTGGCCACAACATGGTCTTCAGAGTCGTCCGCCTGACCTTGCCCTCAGGCTCGATCGCCAGGCACAGGAGGATCGCTTCGCCCTTGCGCGATTTCAGCGCCACAGGGACGAGCTCTTCGCCGTTGGTCACAAACAGACCGAAGCTGCCAAGCAGGCGCATTTCGAGCGTACTGGCATTGCCAGATGAAAGTGCTGAACTTGTTTCGGTCATTGCCGCCTCGGGGACTGACAGCAAGACTAGTCATGTAACCTCAAGTTTTCAAAGCGTATTCAGTCTCAAGTGGAAAATCAGCAGGCGTGGGCTGAATTCCAATGATGTCGAGCGGCGACAGACGGGGGTCGATGGCGCAGGCCGCCAGCATCCCACCCATGGTGGCCCCTTCAAACGAGCCGACATTCAGCACCGTGTCGACCCAATCGCCTGCGCAGGTCATGTTCGATAGCCCCGTGCGCAGGGGCGAGACCCGCAAGGCGCGCGTGCCCGGCGGCGACTGCGTGTAGAGCTCGCTGGGGCGCACATTCGCCCGGCAATATTGCTGGTCCAGCCGCGCCTGGCCCTCCAGCGCGTCATCCAGGCAGTAGAGCACGTCGAAATCGAGCGAGAATGGGCTGCCCGCGCCCTTTTTGGTGTTGAGACCTGCACCGGGGAGGAGCCGGGCGCCGAACGAAATCAGGGTCTGGCGCGCGGTGTTCTTGACCACGCGAGTGGCCACTTCCTGACCGCCGGCCTCGCCATAGACCGGTTCGTCCTCGAGCACCCCGCTGAAGAACATCAGACCCTCGGGTGCAGGGTCGGGCCAGGATTCAAAGCCAAGGAACTTTCCAAAATCCACATGTCCCTGGAGCCCTGTGGCCGCATTGCCCGCAAGGTGAAAGGTCGGCCCCATGGACGGCGCATCGATCGCCTTCACAGGGCGCTTCAACCAGATCTGCAACGACTGCGTTGCCGTAACGCCCATGTCATCGAGCGACGCCACCCAGTCTGGAAGTTTGGCACCGTCTGTATCCAGGCAAAGCGCCAGGGCGCGCGGTGGCATGGCCGCCACGAGGCGGTCGAAGCCAATGCCATGCTCAAGGCGCTCTTGTGTCTGCCCTGGGGCCTCAGTGAACGGGTTCTCGAAGTCGAATTCGTCAAAGCGCCCTGCCCCCTCCAACTGCTTGAGATCCGGCGCGGCAGGCCACGCTTTCAATCCTTTCACGGTTTTCAGCGGCGCATAGTCTCCACTCGCCGCGCGCGCCTGGCGGCTGAACTCGGCCGCCGCAATCGATGCGCCGTCGTCTGCCAACTCAAGCTTTTCCAGTCGCGTGAAGAACTCGAACTTCACGCCACGCGCCTTCAGCACCTCATAGAGCGGCGTCACGATCGTATCGCCAGACCCAGCGGCAAAGAGATAATAGGCGCCGCCCAGATTGATGAGCGCGCGCAGGGTCCACTGGATATAGCTTGCCGCACTCATCACCGGGAGGCGGGCAAGGTCGCCGCCTGGGTAC
This sequence comes from Pseudomonadota bacterium, assembly GCA_038527085.1. Taxonomy (GTDB): domain Bacteria; phylum Pseudomonadota; class Alphaproteobacteria; order Caulobacterales; family Hyphomonadaceae; genus UBA5336. Next base: position 4,636 of record JBCBGD010000086.1, read on the forward strand.
TGGTAGGTGGTGTTGATGGTCGCCAGCGTGATCGGCGCGCGCATCAGCTGTTCGGTGGCGCCATGGCGGCGCAGCCAGTCTGAGAAATTCTCGTCATCGACCTTCTTCAGCCCGTCGCGCAGCAGGTCGTCATCCCGGATGCCGCGAAGCAGGATTTTCAGGAACTGGAGTGTGAGCGCGAGGCGCCTGGCCTTGGTGCCAAGATTGGTCACGTCGACCGGCGTGCGCTCCAGTATTGGATTGAGGCTTGCCCAGTCAAAGCCCGGGCTTGGCTTTGGCGGTTGCTGCGCCGTTCGTGCGCCCTCCTCCACCTTTGTGAAGCGCTCCTCCAACAGCAGGATGAGCTCATCAAATTCCGCGCCGTAATCGTCCTGAGGATCATCCTCTGATCCATCGTCGAGGGCGGGTGGCGGGGCAGGCACGAGGCCGGCATAGTGCTTCAGCCCCATGGCGGCAGGCATCAGCCAGGAGGCCAGGCTTCCAAACTTCGGGGCGTCATCCAGCGTGAGTTGCGCGGGCGGCCGGATGTTTGGCCAGCGCAGGAGCTTGTCTCCCTCCCATTCCCAGAAGAAGGCGCTGTTCTGGATGGGAAACGCATCCTCAAACGTCTTGATCGGACTGTCGGCAGGCGGGCGCCATTCATCATAGAGTTCGCGCATCAGTGTGAGAGCGTTGAAATAGGATCCCAGAAAGCCATGGATGCCGTGCTCCTCGATGCGCTGTCCCTTGTCGGCATTCCGGCCAGTGGCGCACTTCCCGCCAAGGCGCCACCCCATCTGGTAGACAGTGATGTCGAAGGTCTCACGCTGCTCGGGCGTCTTGCTGAGCTGGTAAGCAGTGACGAGTCCGCCTATCCCACCACCAAAGACAGCGATCTTCTTTTTTGACATGTCAGGGCTCCCCTCGCGCGCTGGCCTATGCGAGAAGAGAAACTTCAAAACGGAACCGGCTCAAGCACCCGGCCAAAAATTCCTAATTTAAGTTATGGTTTGACGGTTGGCTTGTCGCCTGAATTGACGCGGCCCGTGCCACAACTGTCCTCGAAAGGTGGCTCTCGGTCGCCAGCTTTCCTGACGCCGGTGGCACCTGATAGTCGTGGGGGACGCACGCCCACCGGCGTCAGCCTCCCTTCTCTCAAGCGCGGGAACTCGCTGCGACATGCAGACGTCCCGCGCTTTGTTCATATTTGATCAACGCGATCAAACCCTTTCAATCCCGAGCCTATTTGATCGAAATCTTCTTGGCGGTTTTCCGCGCGTGGTCTGACTTGGGAACCGTGACGGTCAGGACGCCGTCTTTCAGCTCGGCGTGGATCTTGTTGCCGTCCACATCGCCCGGCAGGGCAAAGCTGGTCGAGAAGGATCCATAAGTCCGCTCGGCCCGGCGATAGGACTTTTCTTCCTTGACCTCTTCCTGCTGGCGCTCGCCGGAGATGGTCAGACGTCCTTGTTCGAAATCGATGTCGATGTCTTCGCGGCTGACGCCAGGAACATCCAGTTTGAACTCGTAGGCCTTCTCCGTTTCGGCAACATCATAGGCCACCAACATGGAGCCATTCGAGGCGCCAAGAGAGGACGGGCGGAGGTATCGACCGAACAGATCGTCCATCTCAGCGCGGAAACGCGCGAAAGGATCGAAAGCGGTCGGGAATGCACTGCCCGGTGCGATCTCTGTCGAACGGTCCTGGGTGGATTTGGCCATAGGTGCCTCCTTTCTGATTGGGGTTGCGCGAGCAGCATGCTCGGTGGCACCGGACGCGTTTTGACGTCGGTCAATCTTAGAGAATTGCCGCGCGCTAGAAGCCCGTCTCAGAGTGGCGCGGCTGTTGCGTCCGGAGCGGCACACTTCCAGCCATTGCGCGACCTCAAAAGGAGCCTCGGATGCCTGACGATCTCAAAGCGGTCGAGAAAAAGCGCGCGGCGCCCGGATCATCTCTGACAACGAAATGGCCCTTCCCCTGGCGCAGGCCCTCTCTTGCGCCTTTGTTCGGCGCTGACCGCGACAGCTATGCTGCGACAGCCGTTGGCGATGTGCTGGATCGCTCATTTCGTGCACGCGCCGCACAGCTGACAGGCGGCTTGCCGCCGATTGGCCTCTGGCTCGCTTATCTGGATTGGGCCGCACATCTCGTGGTCTCACCTGGCAAACAGGCACAGCTTCGCACCAAGGCCGTTCGCAAGGCACTGCGCTATCTCGCCTGGCTCGAGACATCGGCCCGCCAAGGGGCAGACGGCGATCTTTGTATTGAGCCCCTGCCCCAGGACCGCCGCTTCAATTCGCCCGGCTGGCAAGCCTGGCCCTACAACGCCATCAGCCAGGCCTTCCTGCTCACACAACAATGGTGGCACAACGCAACGACGGGCGTGCGCGGCGTCGATGCCCAGAGCGAGGCGGTAGTCACCTTCACCACCCGCCAACTGCTCGACATGGTCTCGCCATCCAACTTGGCCTGGTTGAACCCAGACATCCTCGAGGCCACACTGTCGAGCGGCGGGGCCAACCTTTCGCGCGGATACCAGAACTTCCTGGAAGACTGGGAACGCATGGCAGGCGGGCATCCTCCCATCGGCGCTGAAGAGTTCCCCGTCGGCGAGGCTGTGGCGGTCACGCCTGGCGAGGTGGTCTATCGCAACGAGCTGATTGAACTGATCCAGTACGCTCCAGCGACCGAGACCGTGCGCCCTGAGCCGGTCCTGATCACGCCGGCCTGGATCATGAAATACTATATCCTGGATCTCAGCCCGGAGAACTCGCTGGTGCGCTACCTGACCGAGCAGGGCTTCACCGTCTTCATGATCTCCTGGAAAAATCCCGACCCCGATGACCGCGACCTCGGCATGGACGCTTATCTTGGCCTCGGTTTCCGGGCGGCGCTGGACGTTGTGCGCGACATTTGCGGCGGCGAGAAAGTCCATGCCGTCGGCTATTGCCTGGGCGGCACTCTTTTGTCGGTCGCCGCCGCAGCCATGCGCGGCAAGGCCGCTGATGCACTGGCCACGCTCTCCTTCTTCGCCGCGCAATCAGACTTCAAGGAAGCCGGCGAGCTGACGCTTTTCATAAATGAGAGCCAGCTGGCCCTCCTGGAAGACATGATGTGGGAGCAGGGTTTCCTCGACACAGGCCAGATGGCAGGCGCGTTCAGGATCCTGCGCTCCAACGATCTCGTTTTCTCGCGCAATATGCAGACCTATCTGCTCGGCGAGCGCGAGCCGATGACGGACATGATGGCCTGGAACGCCGATGGCACCCGCATGCCTTTCAAGATGCATTCGGAATACCTTCGGAAACTGTTCCTGAACAATGATCTCGCCGAAGGGCGGCTGGTCGTGGACGGCAAGCCAGTGTTCCTCAGCGATGTGCGCACGCCGATCTTCGCTCTCGGCACGGAGTTCGACCACATCGCGCCGTGGCGCTCGGCCTTCAAGGTTCACAGGCTGACCGATGCGGAGGTCACATTCGTGCTTGCCAGCGGCGGCCACAATGGCGGGGTGGTGTCTGAGCCGGGCCGGGAAAACCGGCACTTCCGCATCCTGACCAGTCCCCACGACGCCCCGCACCTGGATCCGGAGACATGGCTGGAACAAGCCGAACTGCAAGCGGGCTCCTGGTGGCCTGCCTGGACGCGTTGGCTCGCGGAGCACTCGGGAGAGCCGGTCGAAAGCCGCGTACCGGGCGGCGGGCTGGAGGCCTACGCGCCCATCGTGCCCGCGCCGGGCCGCTACGTGCACGGTCGCTGATACATCGAGCGGTTTGACGGCGGACAAAAGCCACTTTCCGGCGATTGGGTAAATTACCCGCCAAGATCAAAGGATGAAGGCGGAACGCCACGATGGAACTTCAAACGATTGTCACGGCTGTGGACCTGGAAGACGACCTTTGCGACGCGGTCATCAAGACTGGCATCGCCATGGCAGAGCGCTTCGGTGCGAAACTGCATGTGATCGACGCCTGGCCACCGCTGACGGACATTGGCTTTCCCTATGCGATGAAGGCCACGATCAAGGAGATCAAGAAGAGCGACGCAGGCCGCGCGGACCGTCGCGAAGCGCTGGAAAACCGGGTCAGGGCGCTCGAGCCACGGGCGATCACCATGGTGCCCGTGGGAGATGCGCCAGACGCCATCGCCACCTATGCCAAGAATGAGAATGCCGACCTGCTCGTGATCGGCTCACACCAGAAAGGCCTCTTCGAACGCATGATGAGCGGTGGGTCTTCTGCAAGTATCATCCACGAAGCGCCATGTGCGGTGATGCTCGTCACGCCGGGCCTTGCAAAGAAGCTCACGGCTTGACGCGCATCAAGCGCTAACCGCCCGCGACCGCGCATAGATCAGGCTCAACCGCGCCACGGAGCCCGCCATGATCACCACGTCCATTTTTCCAGGCCGCTATGTCCAGGGCGCCCATGCGCTGGCTCTTCTGTCACAGGAAACCTCACGCCTCGGCAAGGCGCCCCTGATCGTGATCGACCCGAAGGTCGACGAGATGCTCCACGCGGAGGTCGAGGATCGGCTTGGTGCGTTCGACTTGCGTTTTGAAGTGTTCGGCGGGGAGGCCAGCCAGAAGGAAATCGACAGGCTGGTGGCGATCGCCGAAGACATCGGCACAGACGTCGTCCTGGGCATTGGCGGCGGAAAGACGATGGATACCGCCAAAGCGGTCGCCCATGCGCTCGGCCTGCCGGTCATGATCATCCCGAGCCTGGCGTCGACCGATGCGCCCTGCTCGGCATTGTCGGTGATCTACACCGAAGCGGGGGCGTTCGAGCGTTA
>JBCBGD010000087.1:0-9350 GCA_038527085.1 Pseudomonadota bacterium
GTTCTGGTTCAGGTTTACCCCGCGCCAAAAGCCCGGACGCACGGGCGGATTTCGCATGGCGTGGTCAATCAAGAGGTTCGGGAACGTGTATTTCAGCGTCTGGTCTTCGACGCGTGGATCAAGCCCTGCCGGCAGCAATCCCTGGAAGGTCGCCACATCCATGCCGTTGAACAGCATTTGCGGGATGAGCGCGGCCAGAATCGATTGGCCTGAAACGCGCAGGTGCAGTCCCGTCAGGTTTCCGTCGGCGTCCAGGGCACCCCGCACACGCCCCTTCGTGACAGGATGGAAGAAGCCCTGACGCATGCACTCTTCACGGCTCCAGAGCAGCTTGACCGGTGTGCCGGGCAATTGCTTGGCGACATTCACCGCAGTGGTGACAAAGTCGTTCATGCCGCGCCGGCCAAAGCCCCCGCCGAGGTGTATCTTATAGACCTCGCACTGCTCGATGGGCAGGCCGGAAGCCTCCGCGGCCGCAGCCAATGCGGACTCGCCGTTTTGTGTCGGCACCCACACCTCGCACTTGTCCTCAGTCACAAGAGCAGTCGCGTTCAGCGGCTCCATGCAGGCATGGTTCTGGTGGGGCATGTTGTACGTCGCCTCAACCACCTGCGCCGCCTCTGAAAACGCGGCTGAGACATCGCCCACAGCATTGGCGGGGAATGCATCCTGCGCGGTGAGGCCATCATCGAGTTCGGCCTCGAAAGCAGAGCTGGAATGATCTGATCCTTCGCCAGGCGTCCACTCGATCTCGAGCGCTTCGACGGCCTGGTTGGCCTGCCACCACGTGTCAGCCACCACGGCCACGGCCGTGTCGTCGACCTGCAGGACATGGCGCACACCGGGCATGCCTTCGATGGACGCGGCATTGAAACTGCCGAGCGTGCCACCGCGCATCGGTGCGGCCTTGATCGAGGCATTCAGCATGCCGTCGAGCACGAGGTCGGCGCCATAGACCTGCTTGCCCGTAAGTTTGTCAGCGGTGTCGAGACGCTTCACCGCCTGGCCAACCAAAGTCCATTCGGACGGATCCTTGACGGTCACTTCGAGTGGCGGGGCCAGTTCGGCGGCCGCGGACGCCACCTGTCCAAAGGTGACGGTGTTTCCGCTCGGACCGTGTGTGATGACGCTGTTTTTCGCCGAGCACTCGGAAGCAGGCACGCCCCATTCATTCGCTGCGGCCTCGATCAGCATGGCTTTCGCCGCGGCGCCGCCTTCGCGCACGTATTCGACTGAGCCACGGATTCCCTGGCTGCCGCCCGTGGAGAAGTCGCCCCACACGCGCTCGCGCGCCAGATTTTCGCCGGGCGTTGGATATTCTGTGCGCACTTTCTCCCAGTCGCAGTCGAGTTCTTCGGCCACGAGTTGTGCCAGACCAGTCAGCGTGCCCTGGCCCATCTCGGAACGGGCAATCCTGATCGTGACAATGTCGTCCGTGCCGACATGGACCCAGGCGTTTACCTCTGGTGGCGGCGGCCCATCTGTGACCGCGGCGATTTCAGTGGTCGTGTCTGCGCTCTCACTCGGAGAACAGGCTGCAAGCACGCCAATCGTCAGGCCTGCTGCGCCGGTGCCGACAATGAAAGTGCGGCGTGAAGGGCGAAAATCATCAGCCATGTCTGTCTCCCTCACCCTTTGTCCGCAGCCAGGTGGATGCCCTTGCGCACCCTGGCGAGTGTTCCGCACCGGCAGATGTTCGTGATCTGCGCGTCGATCTCTTCATCGGTCGGCTTGGGTGTGGTGTTGAGCAGGCCCGCCACCGCCATGATCATGCCAGGCTGGCAGTAGCCGCATTGGGGAATGTCCAGCTCGGCCCAGGCCTCCTGAACGGGATGATCGCCCGCCTCGGAAAGCCCTTCGATCGTTGTGATTTCCTGGTCCTCGGTCACGGCGGCAAGCGGATAGACGCAGGCGCGAACAGGCGCGCCATCGATATGGACCGTGCAGGAGCCGCACTGGGCGATGCCGCAGCCATACTTGGTGCCCGTCAGGCCGAGTTGCTCTCGCAGCACCCAGAGAAGGGGCGTGCTTTCATCCACCTCCACGGTGCGCACTTCACCATTGACCTTGATTGTCGCCACGACCACCTCCCTGCTTGCCCGATGGGCTGAGCGTTAACACTGGGCGAAAGCCCGCGCTGAAGCAAGCGCGAACCGTTCAGAGGCTATCACAACTGAACTTGCAGGACAGGCTTCCCGCCGTTAGGCGAGGCGATGCTACACAAAGACTGGAAAGCCGCGTGACCACAGCCCGCGCCATCGATTATCGTTTCAGCGTCGCCCCCATGATGGAGTGGACGGATCGCCATTGCCGGGCGTTTCATCGGACGTTGAGCAAGCGCGCGCTGTTGTTCACGGAAATGGTGACGGCGGATGCGGTCATCCACGGTGATCGAGATCGCTTGATCGGGTTCGGCGATTTTGAACACCCGCTGGTCCTGCAACTGGGCGGGAGTGAGCCGGCGAAGTTGGCAGAGGCGGCAAAGATCGCCAAGCAGTTTGGCTATGACGAGGTCAACCTCAATTGCGGGTGCCCATCAGAGCGGGTCCAGTCCGGCGCGTTTGGCGCCTGCCTGATGCGCGAGCCCCAGCTTGTGGCGGATTGCGTCGCCGCCATGAGGGACGCCGTCTCAATCCCTGTGACGGTGAAGTGTCGCGTGGCGGTCGATGATGATCCTGCGCGAGAAACCCTGTTCGGCTTCGTCGATACGGTGGCCTCGGCGGGGTGTGAGGTCTTCACCGTCCATGCGCGCAAGGCTTGGCTGAAAGGGCTCAGCCCAAAGGAAAACCGGGAAATCCCACCCCTCGACTATGGCCTCGTTGAAGACCTGAAGGCCGAGCGGCCTGACCTGACCATCGTTCTGAATGGCGGATTGACGGACCTTTCAACGTGTTCGGCAGAGATGGAGCGTGTGGACGGCGTCATGCTGGGACGGGCAGCCTATCAGACCCCTGCTGTGCTGCTCGGCGTCGATGATTGGCTGGAGACTAGTCGCATTCCGGTAGAGCCTGAAACCAGAGAGCTGATCGAAGCGGTCGAGCGCTACAAACCGTACATCGCCGCGAGACTTTCCGAAGGGGTCGGCCTGCATGCGATGACGCGGCATATGTTGGGCCTGTTTGCTGGCCGCCCGGGTGCCCGTGGCTGGCGGCGGACGCTGAGCGAGCGAGCTGTTCGCACTGGCGCTGGCCTGGATGTGCTGGACGCCGCCCTCTCCAATGTGCGCGAGCGCGCCGTCTCAGCGGCCTAGAAGGTGACAGCCAGAGGAAACCGCTCCATAGCGCTCGGCCATGGTTGAGTTCGTCACCACGCAGTGGCCCCTGATCGCCGCACTGGTTGCCGCGGGGTTGGCGGCTGGCCTCGCTGCAGGCCTGTTCGGCATTGGCGGCGGCGCAGTGATTGTGCCAGTGCTTTTCTATCTGTTCTCCCAACTCGGCTATGAGCAGCACGCCATGCATGTGGCCGTCTACACGTCTCTCGCCACCATTATCGTGACATCTGCCCGCTCGGTTATGGCGCACAACAAGCGCGGCGCGGTTGACTGGGGCATTGTGCGTAGTTGGACGCCCTGGATCGTGGCAGGCTCCATCGCAGGCGCTGTCGCGGCAGGATTCATACCGGGGCGCGGCCTCACAGTGTTGTTTGGTCTGATGGCATTCGTTTTGGCGGCTCAATTGTTTTTCGGCCGCCCGACCTGGAGGCTCGCGGAGGACTTGCCAGGCGGTGCTGGGCGCGCGGGCCTGGGTGGCTCCATCGGCGCCTTGTCTGCGCTCATGGGCATCGGTGGGGGCACGTTTGGCGTGTCCTTGATGACTGTGTGTGGCCGCTCCATCCACCAGGCCGTGGCTACGGCCGCGGGCTTCGGCATCGCGATCGGTGCGCCTGCCGCGATTGCATCGCTCGCAACTGGATGGGGCAGGGAGGGCCTGCCGCCGGGCAGCCTCGGCTTCGTCAATGTGCCAGCTTTTGCGCTGATCTCCATCTTCACTGTCACCATGGCACCGGTTGGCGCGTCGCTCGCCCACAGGCTCAATGCAGCTGTGTTGCGCAAGGCGTTCGGCGTCGTGCTCGCCTTCGTGGGTGCACGCATGCTGTATTCGAGCGTTTTTGTTTGAGAGTGCCTACTGGCGCAGGATCAGGTTGCCGCGCCGGAACTCATAGCTTTCAAGTTGGGATAGAAATGTCATGCCGAGCAGTGACTGGTCTAGCCCATCGCGCAGTACCATGGCTTCGATGGCGTCGACCTTCACCCTGCCGATTTGGATCGAGTCGATCAGAACCGATGCGCCCTTCACTTCCCCGCCCGCTGTCCGGATGGTCCAGGTGTAATCGAGCGTGTCCGGGCGAAGGCCGATGCGCTGGGCGTCGCGATAGGTCAGGGCAACCGTTGAGGCGCCCGTGTCCACCATGAATTTCACATGCGTGCCATCGACATTGGCCTGGGCCCAGTAATGCCCGTCATCCTCAAGCTTCAGAAGCGCTGCGTTGGCTGGCAGTTGGATGCGGGGATCGACGGCGCTTGCCGGCGAGGTTTCGGCGGCTTCGGTGGTAACGGCATTGGTTTCACCAGCCCCAATTCCTGCGCGGGGTGCCAGATAGACATTCACGGCAAGGGTGATCACGCCAACCACCAGAACTGCGCCGAAAATGTCACTGGATTTCATGACCCACTCCCAAGCTTTCCCTGTGCGGTCAGCTGTTTCATCCGGCCGGGGAGTTCACCGAGAACCCGGTCGCGGCCAGGGGCGCCGAGCGCAACCCATCTGGCGATTTCTTCAAGTGACCGGCCGCACCCGAGACACCATCCAGTTTGACCGTCTATCGCACAGACCTTGATACACGGTGAAAGGATTGGCTCAGATGTCATGAAATTGCCGCGCGAATCGTTGATATCATTGTGAGTGAAGCCTTTGCACGAGACTTGCAGTTGGCGCCTGCCTGTGTGTTTGTGCCTTATCAAAACGACAGTGTCCTAGGCAAGCTAGAGAGCACGTTACGGCGCCAGGGGAGAGGAACGGAGCGGTCGTGATTTCTTTTGAGCCTTCAGATCGTCCCTTCGATGACGTGCGCGATCTTGTTCACCAGCAAGTGGAAAAAGACGCAAGCAGTGGCCAGCGCGTCAAGGAGTTCCTTCTCGGTATCGGCCGGGAGGGGGATTTCGGCCATTTGGGCGACAGTGCCGTCTGGCTGGCAGAATGGCAGAAGCGATATCCGCCTCGGCTAGAAAACCCGACCCTTGCAATGTTTGCGGGCTCCCACGGCTTGAGATCCGAAGGCGTCTCACTTTCAAAGGACAGCGATACGCTGGATCAGGTCGAGGCTCTCAAGTCTGGCTCGGCACCACTCTCGGCCATCTGCGCGCAGGCCCAGGCCAACCTGCGTGTATTCGAGCTTGCCATTGAGAAACCAACCCGAAACATCGCCAAGGATGCGGCGATGTCAGAAAAGGAATGCGTGGCGACGATTGCCTATGGGTTTGAGGCCCTGGAAGGCGAACCTGACCTGCTGGCGCTCGGGGTTATCGGCGCCGGGATTGGAACCGCCGCGGCAGCGGTGGCCTGCGCGCTCTATGGCGGCTCACCGGATTATTGGGTGCGGCCTGGCTCTGGCACGCCCTCGGACATGACGCAAAAGCGGGCCGACCTGGTCAATGAGGCCCTGTCTCTTCATCGCGGACACATCGAAGACCCTCTCGAAGCCCTCACACGCCTCGGCGGGCGGGAGATCGCGGCCTGTGTGGGCGCCATCATCGCGGCGCGCCTGCAAGGCGTCCCCGTCATTCTTGATGGCTTTGCGACCACCATCGCTGCAGGTGTGGTCCACGCCATCTCCCCAGACGCCATCGACCATGTACACGCCGCACACGCGACAGGACGGCCTGCGCACCAGGCCGCGCTGGAGCGCTTGGACTTGAGGCCCATGGTCGAGTTTGAATTCCAGACGGGCGGCGGGCTCGGCGCTGCCACAGCCATTGGGATTTTGCGCACGGCCTGTGCGCCCTTCATTGCGCAGCCCGCCACCTGACAAGCCGCAAATCCGAAGCGCACCTGCGGCACGTTGACGTTTACGTGCGCGTCAACTTGAGAATCTGCGACTTTCGTCTACTGTTCGCGCCGAGGAAGCAAGCTGAAGGACGCAGCCATGAATCTGGAATTCACGCCTGAAGAGATCGCCTTTCGTGAGGAAGTGCGCACCTTCATTGAGGAAAACTATCCCAAGGAACTCGTCGGGATGGGTGCCCGTGAAGACCTGAGCCGCGAACAGTTTCTGGCTTGGCACAAGATCCTTGGCGAAAAAGGGTGGGCTGCGCCGGCCTGGCCGAAGGAGTATGGCGGCACGGGCTGGACATCGACGCAGCGCTATATCTGGTCGGAAGAGAATGCGCGTGTGGACGCGGTGATGCCGCTTCCCTTCGGTGTCTCCATGGTCGGTCCCGTGATCTACACTTTCGGCAATGATGAACAGAAAGAACGCTTTCTGCCGAAGATCCTTTCAGGCGAAGAGTGGTGGTGCCAGGGCTATTCCGAGCCGGGGGCAGGCTCTGACCTCGCCAGTCTCAAGACCACCGCCGTACGCGATGGCGATCACTATGTGCTCAATGGTCAGAAAACCTGGACCACGCTGGCCCAGCATGCCGACTGGATTTTTATTCTGGCGCGGACCGACCCTAATGCGGCCAAGCCACAGGAAGGCATCAGCTTCTTCCTCGCGCCGATGGATACGCCCGGCATCGAAGTGCGCCCGATCATCACCATTGATGGCGGCCACGAGGTCAACGAGACTTGGCTGACAGACGTGCGTATTCCCGCTGAATACCTCGTGGGTGTTGAAAACCAGGGGTGGACCTATGCCAAGTTCCTGCTCGCACACGAGCGTTCAGGGATTGCCGGCGTGGCGCGGTCCAAGCGTGGCATCGAAAAGCTCCGCCATATCGCATCGACAGAAGTGCTCGATGGCGAGCCGCTGCTTCAGGACGATGAATTCGCCCGCAAGGTCAGCCAGCTTGAGATTGATCTCACAGCGCTCGAATTCACAGAGCTGCGTACACTCGCACGGGAAAGCCAGGGCAAGGGCCCGGGGCCTGAAAGCTCGATCCTCAAGATCAAGGGCACGGAAATCCAGCAGCGCCTGACCGAACTCACTCTTGAAGCTGTCGGCAACTATGGCGCACCGTATTTCCGCGGCTTCCCCGAGGACGGCTCGAATGAGTATCCGATCGGTCCTGACTACAGCCACCAGGCCGCGCCAATGTACTTCAACATGCGCAAGACCTCGATCTACGGGGGATCGAACGAGATCCAGCGGAACATCATCACTAAGATGATCCTGGGGCTTTAGGGCCAGGGGAAACGAATTCGAAAACGGCGTCTTACCGGGGCGCCGTTTTCACATTAGGCTAACGAAACAAGCCGGCTGAGCCGGCAAGCGGGAGGACCACATGGATTTCAATTTCACCGAAGAGCAGACAATGATCCGCGACAGCCTCGGCAGGCTGATCCGCGAACAGTATGACTTCGATACGCGCCGCGAAGTGGTGGCCAGTGACAGCGGCTGGCGCCCTGAGATGTGGGCGCAGTTTGCCGAGCTCGGCTTGCTGATGGCACCGTTCAGCGAGGACGATGGCGGTCTCGGCGGCGGTCCGATCGATGCCATGGTCGTGATGGAGGAGTTCGGCAAAGGCCTTGTGGTCGAGCCCTACGTGCCGAGCGTGGTCTGCGGCGGTGGGTTCGTGAAGCATGGTGGCTCTGCCGCGCAGAAGGAAAACCACCTCACCGGCATCATGTCCGGCGAGCAGGTGTTCGCCTTCGCCTGGGCCGAGCCAAAGGGCCGCTACAATCTGGCGGACATCCAGACCACGGCAAAGGCAGACGGCGGCGGCTACACCCTCAACGGCCACAAAGCGGTCGTGATCGGCGCGCCCTGGGCGACACACCTCATCGTCACGGCGCGCACGTCCGGCGGCCAGCGAGACACGGGCGGCATTACGGCCTTCATCGTGCCCAAGGATGCCAGCGGCGTGACCACGCGCGACTATCCCACAGTGGACGGTCGCCGCGCATCAGAGGTGTATCTCGAGAACGTCTCCGTTGGCGCCGAACACGTGATCGGCGAGGTTGATGGCGCTTTCCCGCTGATTGAGCGTGTGGCCGACGAGGCTATCGCTGCGACCTGTGCTGAGGCCTGCGGCGTGATGGGCGTGGCCCACGCCATGACCGTCGAGTATTCGCGCCAGCGCAAGCAGTTCGGTGTGCCGATCGGCAAGTTCCAGGTGCTGCAGCACCGCATGGTGGACATGTTCATGGAGCACGAGCAGTCGATCTCCATGACCTATATGGCGACCTTGAAGCTCGACGAAGACGAGGTTGAGCGCAAGAAGGCCGTGTCCGCTGCCAAGGTCCGCATCGGCCAGGCCGGGCGCTTTGTCGGCCAGGAAGCTGTGCAGATCCATGGCGGCATGGGCATGACAGAAGAGCTGGCGGTGGGCCACTACTTCAAGCGCCTGACCATGATCGACCACGAGTTCGGCAATGTCGATCACCACATGAAGCGCTACACTGCGCTCAGCGCTGTCGATCTTCCGGCCGCGGCGCAGTAACAGTTCCAATAAACCAGTTCCAAGCCCGGCCCTGTGGCCGGGCTTTTTGGTTCAGGGCAGGGGGCCGAATACTCCCAGTCCATAGCCCGCCAGATAAACCGCAAGCGTGATGCCGCCGAGATAGGTCACGATAGCCCCCAATGCCTTTGCCCAATGGGGGGTGGCCAGCGTCCGACAGGTCAGGAAACCGAACGCTGCCAGGTATCGTGCCGCGGTGATTGCGATCATTGCGGCGAGGACAACGGTGCCTTCCGTTCCCGTAAAGGAGCAGAGAAGAAACAGAGCGGTGATCGCGCCCGCATACTCTGCCGCATTGGCGTGGGCGCGCTGGGCCTTTGCCAGTGCCGAAGTCGGCGGCAAGGTTTCGCCAGCGTAGATCACTTTCTCCTGGGTTCTCTGAACCGAGACCCACAACCCCAGAAGAAACACCAACATCGCATTCAGTGCGATGCAGACTATGGCAATGTTCATGAAAGCCTCTCCTATTTTCCATCGGCGAGTTTATTGCCGAAGAAAAGTTGAGAAAGGAAACTCTGATGCCTGATCGTTTTAGGATCACCACCGGCTCAACCTTTGAAGCCGAAATGGCCTACAGCCGCGCCGTTGTGCAGGGGGACTGGTGCTTCGTGGCCGGGATCACAGGCTACGACTATGAGACCATGATCTTGCCGGGCGACATTGAAAGCCAGGCGCGCAACTGCTTCGACACACTCGCACGCGTGCTCGGTGAGGCCGGGTTCAAAATGAACGATGT
>JBCBGD010000088.1:0-9318 GCA_038527085.1 Pseudomonadota bacterium
CCCGCGCCGGAGAAGGCGAGGAAGCCGCGTCGGCTGGGCGTGAGAAGCGTGTTCTTTTCCATGCCGTAGCAACTAGCGATGCTTGCCGCCGGTTCCAACTCACACCTGCGTCATCGCGCGTGAGCCCCGATTGATCGCGGCGCAGAATTGGCGCATGCGGCAGGCCAGACACTTTCGGAGCGCAGCGATGGCAGACTGGACCCTGGGCATTATCGGCGGATCAGGCCTTTACGACATTCCCGGCCTTGAAGACGCCCGCGAAGAGGTGATCGAGACGCCCTGGGGGGCGCCCTCGGCACCGCTCATGCGCGGCCGGCTGGGCGCTGTTCACCTCGTCTTCCTGCCGCGCCACGGAAAGGGCCACCGCCTGACGCCAACCACCGTGCCCTACCGCGCCAATATCGATGCGCTGAAGCGCGCCGGCGTGACGGACGTCCTGTCCTTCTCGGCCTGCGGCTCCCTGCAAAACCAGTATGCACCAGGTCATTTCGTTGCCGTCGACCAGTTCATCGACCGGACGTTCGCGCGGGAGAAGACCTTCTTCGGGCCTGGAATGGTGGCACACGTCTCCATGGCCCATCCCGTGTGCGAGCGCCTGTCTGGCCTCGGCGCGGACGCCCTGGCGGCGACCGGCGCGACGGTCCATCGCGGCGGAACGTACATCACGATGGAAGGCCCGCAATTCTCAACCCTGGCCGAGAGCCAGCTCTACCGACAATGGGGCTGCGACGTCATCGGCATGACCAACATGCCAGAGGCCAAGCTCGCGCGCGAAGCGGAACTCCCTTACGCCACCTTCGCCATGGTGACCGACTATGACTGCTGGCACGAGGAAGAGGACAATGTTTCGGTGACCAATGTGCTGGAAATCATGCAGGCCAATGCGGCCACAGCCCGCAAGGCGATTGTCACTCTGTGCGAGACGCTATCCACCACGCCGCGCACGCCCTCACCGCTCGGCATCGAAACCTGTCTCGACCATGCCCTCATCACCGCGCCGGACGCGCGCGATCCTGCCCTGCTCGCAAAGCTTGACGCCGTCGCAGGACGTGTACTGAAATCGCACTGATCGACGCGCGGCGCGGCTTTTGCTAGATACGCGTCAACGTCTTGGAGGGACGGCCATGTTGTCAGTAGAGTTTCAAACCGGCGCCCTGCTCATGATCATGATCGCGGCATTGACGATCGCGTTCATCAGCTGGCGTGATCGCAATGATCGCAAGGAGGTCGAAGGGCAGGTTCTGGAGGGCGTCGGCCATGAGTTGCGCCAGAACGTCCAGCGTTTCATGGCCGAATTGGCTGCGATCACGCGCGACGAGCCCGTGATTGGTGGCGAACTGATGGTGGTGCGCCACCCCCAGCTGGATGCGGTGTATGCCCAGAACGTGCCGGCCAATCGCAATGCCCTCTCGGTCATCGGCACGACGTACCAGAACCTGCAATCACGCAAGAATGACATCATCCTTGCGGCACAGAACAACCAGGACCTGAATATGGCGACGCCGGCGGCGATCGACTCGGTCATCGACGCCATCGTGATCCTGTATCTCTGGGAAGAACATGGCGGCGCGCGGCCCGCAGATGCCCACTCGACCCGGTCCTGGCGCGTGCGCCAGTGGATGAAGGACCACGGGATGGCCTGGGACACGTTCCCTGACATGCACCTGCGTGACGCCGTGGTTGAGCGCCTGCGCACCTATGGCATGACGCTGACCCCGCGCCCGCTGACCCACACCGCCCACGAATACTATTCCATGCAATATGACCGCAAAGCCGACCCGCGCGCGCCCATGTGGCGGCGCAAGCAGGCAAAACCCGAGCCCGTCCAGACCGCCGAAGAGGTGAGCCGCCCGTTGCGTGATGGCGAACAGGTCGTGGTGGGTTAGCGCGGGCATGGATCTGAAGGACACGATCAGGACGATTCCGGACTACCCCGAGCCGGGCATCATGTTCCGGGATGTCTCGACCCTGTTCGGGGATCGTGAGGCGTTTGCCAAGGCGATCGAGGTCATGTGCGCGCCGCACATGGATGCGAACATCTCCAAGATCGCGGGAATCGACGCGCGCGGCTTCGTGCTTGGCGGGGCCATGGCCCTACATATGGATGCGGGCTTCCTGCCGCTGCGCAAGCCGGGCAAGCTGCCCTTCCAGACCCATTCAGAATCCTACGAACTCGAATACGGCACGGACGAGTTGCACATGCATGTGGACGGCGTTGCCCCGGGCGAGCGGGTGCTGCTTGTCGATGACCTGATCGCCACGGGCGGAACAGCAGAGGCCGGGCTGAAGCTCCTGCGCCGCGGCCGGGCAGAGATCGTGGCGGCAAGCTTCCTCGTCGACCTGCCAGACCTCGGCGGCGCAGACCGCCTGCGCGCCCACGGCGTCGACGTCCACGCCGTCATGGCCTTTGAGGGGCATTAGAGGCCCAGCGTCGCCAAAGCTTCATGCGCTTGGGTGCAGACAAGTCGCGGCTTCGCCCCTACCCTACTGTTTGCACTGGCAAAACGAGGAGGACGCGCCATGACGGAACACTTCAACAAGATCGAACTGCGCAATGATGCGGGCAAGGAGACCGGCGTCATCAATGCCGACACAGCGAACCTGGCGCTTGGTGCGCACGGCGCGGAGGGCGACATCATCCTGCGCGATGACCAAGGCAAGGACACGGTGCACCTGGACGGCGGCGACGCCAATCTGCGCCTCGGCGGATACGGCCACAATGGAGACATCGGCATGTACTCCGACGATGGCAAGCTGCGGATCCACATCGACGGCGGCGCGGCGAACATCTACATGGGTGGGGAGGGTGCAGCCGGTGATCTCAGCCTAAAGAACACCGACGGGGAATCTACGGTGCACCTGGATGGCGGCACGGCAAACCTGCAAATGGGCGGCGGCGGCGCCTCGGGCGACATCTCCCTACAGAATGGAGAGGATGCCCAGACCGTCTTTCTGGATGGCGGCGACGGGAACCTGCGTCTCGGTGGGGGCGGCTCAAACGGCGACATCGGCATGTTTTCCGATGACGGGAAGCTTCGCATGCACATCGATGGCGGCCGGGCCAACATCTACGCGGGCGGTGAAGGCGCAGCCGGCGACATCGCGCTGAAGGATAAGGCTGGCGAGACTGTGATCCACCTGGACGCAGGCGACGGCGTCATCCGCATCAAGGGCAAGCATGTTTCCACCGCAGACCATGTCTTCGCGCCGGGCTACGACCTGACGCCCCTGGCCGAGGTGGAAGCCTTCATCGCCACAAGCGGTCACCTGCCAGGTGTGCAAAGCGCCAGTGAGATGCAGCGAGATGGCGTGGACATGAACGCGATGATGGGCACCCTGCTGGAAAAGATTGAGGAGCTGACCCTGCACACGATCGAGCAGGACAAGCGCATTGCAGCCCTGGAGGCCAAGCTGCGCGATCACTAGGCCGCGACTCACACTTGGAGACCTGCCATGGCCATCACACTGTCGGACGATCGGCGCAGCGCCCTGGCAGGTCATCTCCAGACCCTGTTTTCAGATGAGTTCGACGAGGAGCTCAGCGCCTTCCGCGCCGAGCAGATCGTCGACGTGATGCTGCAGACGCTTGCGCCGATGATCTACAATCAGGCGGTTGAGGACGTGCGCGCGCACCTGCAGGGTAAGCTGGATGACCTCTCTGGCGAGGTGCACCTGGACGGGCCGATCGGCTAATCCCGCGCGGGTGAGAGGCGGATCACGTCTCCATTCAGTGTGCTGAGAAAGAGAACGCCTTCCTCGTTCACGCCGGCCGAGATCACCTCGCCCAGCGTATCGAGCACGAACCGCTCCTGGTCCATGACCAGCTCGGGACACAACTTACGCGTCGTTGCGAGCGGGCCGAATTCGAGCCGTGCTTCGTCGAGCGAGAAGCTGCCATTGAAGCTGTTGCAGCCCGCAGAGCCTGACGCGGTTTCGTCTGAGGCGAAGGCGATGGAGGCAGGCGCAGTTTCGAGCATGGCCTGCCCGGAAATATCCAGGATGTCCCAGTTGCTGCCTGCCATGAGGCCCTTGAGTTTCTCCGTCTGCTCGGCGGCCTGGGCGCGGGCCTGGCGCACCTGTTCGGGCAGGTAAGCGGGCTCTGGCGCGGCGGGCGGCTCTGCGCGGGCGCAGGCCGCGAGCGTTGAGAGCGTGAGCAAGGCGGCGGCGGTCAAGTGCAGTTTCATGGTGTGTCCAGACCTCTCATCGGGTGGCGGGGGACAAAAAAGGCCGCCCATATGAGCGGCCTTTTCGACGTTGTCAGTGGCGCACTGGGCTAGTGGTCCACATTGCGCCAGATGCGCTTGTAGGAGAGCCACAGTAGGCCTGCGAGCAGCGTCAGATAAATCATGACAGCAACGCCCAGTTCCTTGCGGTTCGTCTGCTTGGGCTCACCGGCCCAGGCGAGGAACTGCGCCACGTCATAGGACATCTGCGAGACAGTCGCTTCTGTCCCGTCAAGGTACTCCACGCGGCCATCGCTGAGCTGCGGCGGCATGGCGAGGAAGCCACCCGGCGGCACCTTGCGGGGATCGCCGTCCCATTGCGGGGTCACATCGCCAGCCATGTACGGATTGTAGTACTGACCGATCGGCTGCTCGAGCGAACCGGTGTATTCGTAGCCTTCACCGAGTTCGTATTCCGCGCCGAAATCGATTTGGCCATCGCCCATCACATCCCAGGACGGATACGCCTTGATGAGATTGTAGATGTAGTCAGCGCCGCCATGGCGGGCCTTGGTGATGACGGACAGGTCCGGCGGATAAGCGCCGCCATTGGCTGCGCGCGCCATTTGCTCATTGGCGTAGGGACTCTTGAAGCGGTCTGACGGGCGTGCCGGACGGGTCACCGGATCGCCAAACTCATCCGGCGTGGCGTCGACAACCGTGTCCTGGGCCGCAAAGGCCTTCACCAGCGGGTTGTCGTTCGCGTTCGGATATTCCGGATCGTAGAACGGACCGCCCGGCTCACCCAGGTTGCGGTAAGACAGAAGCTTCATGCCATGGCAGGCCGAGCACACCTCGCGGTAGACCTGGTAGCCACGTTGGACGCTGTCCATTTCGAACTTGCCGAACACACCGTCAAAAGCAAAGCCGCCTTCAGGACCGTGGGGGTGCTTGGCACCGCCCGCCGCATGGGCAGAGGTGGCCAGGGTAAGGGCGGCGGCTGCCGCCCCTGCGAGTTTGAGGAGACGTTTCATGGTCACGGGCTCCTATTCAGCAGGTGCCGGGATCGGCGAGCCAGCGTCAGCGGGCTTGCGCGGTGTGCCCAGCACAGCCTTGTGGATCGACTCCGGCTCATCCTTGGGCCGCTCACGCAGGCCGAGATAGGGCAGGATGACCAGGAAGTAGGCGAAGTAATACACCGTCAGGAACTGACCCAGGTGGATGAACCTGATGGCAGGACCTTTCTGCACAGCCATCGAGGCGTTGGCCGCTTCGCTGAGGCCATCACGGAAGGCAGCAGCTTCGGTGTACTCCTCGAAGGTGCGCGCTGCGGAAAGGCCAGCTTCATCTGTGTACTCTACAACGAGGTTGTCAGATCCGAGCGGGATCAGCGGATCGTCCGGATTGGTAGCACCGACCCAACCGAGCAGGAAGGTACACGCCACGA
Source organism: Pseudomonadota bacterium (assembly GCA_038527085.1). Taxonomy (GTDB): domain Bacteria; phylum Pseudomonadota; class Alphaproteobacteria; order Caulobacterales; family Hyphomonadaceae; genus UBA5336. Next base: position 5,611 of record JBCBGD010000088.1, read on the forward strand.
AGCCGTAGAAGAACTGACGCGCAACGGGGCGATAGCGCATGGACTTCACCCGGCTGGTGTCGAGCCATGGCACGACGAAGAGCACTGCGATCGAAGCGAACATGGCGATCACGCCAAGCAGTTTGGCATCAATCGGGCCGAGGTCGAAGGTGATGGCCCGCAGGATCGCGTAGAACGGCAGGAGATACCACTCCGGAACAATGTGCGCAGGCGTCACGAGCGGGTTGGCCTCAATGTAGTTGTCGGCATGGCCCAGCACGTTTGGCAGGAAGAACGCAAACGCACAGTAGACGAGCAGGAAGACGACAATCGCGAAGCCATCCTTCACCGTGTAGTACGGGTGGAACGGCACGGTGTCTTTCTTCACGTCCTTCACTTCCACACCGGTCGGGTTGTTGTTGCCCGGCACGTGCAGCGCCCAGATGTGCAGGATCACGGTGCCCGCAATCACAAACGGCAGAAGGTAGTGCAGCGAGAAGAAGCGCTGGAGCGTCTGGTTGCCGATGGACGGTCCGCCAAGCAGCCAGGTCTTGATGCTGTCGCCGATAATCGGAATCGCACCGAAGAGCGAGACAATCACGTTGGCGCCGTGCAGGGACATCTGACCCCATGGCAGCATGTAGCCAAGGAAGGCCGTGGCAATCATCAGGAAGAAGATGATGCAACCAAGGATCCAGAGCACCTCACGGGGCGCTTTGTAAGAGCCATAGTAGAGGCCGCGGAACATGTGCAGGTACACGGCGAGGAAGAAGAATGAGGCACCGTTGGCGTGCAGGTATCGCAAAAGCCAGCCGTAAGGCACGTCGCGCATGATGCGCTCGACGGAGGCAAAGGCCTCATCCACAGTCGCGGTGTAGTGCATTGCAAGCACGACACCTGTCGCGATCTGGATGACGAGGAAAATCGCCAAAATACCGCCGAACGTGTACCAGTAGTTCAGGTTTTTTGGCGTCGGGAAATCAACAAAGCTGTCATAGACGAGCCGCGGCAGTGGAAGACGATCGTCGATCCACTTCTCAATGCCTGGTTTCGGCTCATAGGTAGACTGGTGTCCACTCATGCGGGCATTCCTTTCCTAGAGCGAGATATTGATGACGGTGTCGGACACGTAGGTGTAGTCCGGAATGGGGAGGTTTGTTGGCGCGGGGCCCTTACGGATCCGGCCAGAGGTGTCGTAGTGCGAGCCGTGACACGGGCAGTACCAGCCACCGAAATCGCCGACATTGCCTTGGGCAGGACCGACCGGCACGCAGCCAAGGTGCGTACAGGCGCCTGACGTGACGAGGATGGCGGGATTTAGCTCACCGCTCGGCGTGGGAACGAGGCGGTCTTCGTCGGACTGCGGGTCAGGCATGCTGTCTACGCGAGCATTCCTTGCAGCGGCGATCTCTGCCGCGGTGCGATGGCGCACGAAAAACGGCTTACCGCCGATCAGGACGCGGATCTCACCGCCCTCTGGCACCTTCGAGATGTCCACATCGAGGCTCGAGGCGGCCTTGGTGTCGCCAGCCGGGTTCATCTGGTCAATGAAGGGCCACGCCACGGCGCCGGCACCGCCGACGGTCGCGACAACGGCCGCAATGTGGATAAAATCGCGGCGGTCTTCATCCACCGTTTCAACGTCGTTTGCAGTTGTCTCAGTCACAGCTTTTCATCCTCTTGGATGGGAATTTAGGTCTCACTTACACCAAGTCATGTATCAATCCTTGCGGCGCAACGACGCAAAGTGGAAACTACGTATGCGCCCAAACGTCCCGATCTTCCAAGACAGGCGTTTTCCACTCCTCACGCCAAGGCTGTCATGACCACAACTCTTGTCCCCGCCCAAGACCTCGAAACCCGCAAAACCACGGCGCGTGCCTGGTTTGAAAGCCTTCAGGACGACATCATCTCGCGCTTCGAAGCTCTTGAGGATGAGGCTGGGCCGCCGCTTTATTCAGGCGCCGCGGGCCGGTTCGAGAAAACACCCTGGAAACGCGGCGACGGCAGCGAAGATCTTGGCGGCGGCACGATGGCGATCATGAAGGGGCGCCTGTTCGAAAAAGTCGGCGTACACGTTTCGACGGTTTTCGGCACGTTCTCCAAGGAATTCAGCGCGCAGATTCCCGGTGCGGACGAGAGCGGCGGCCAGTTCTGGGCCTCGGGCATCTCGCTCATCGCCCACATGCACAATCCCCGCGTGCCTGCCGTTCACATGAATACGCGGATGATCTGCACCTCGAAATCCTGGTTTGGCGGCGGGGCAGATCTCACGCCCCTTCTCGACTATCAACGCCAGCAGGAGTTTCCTGACGCGGTCGACTTCCACGCGGCCATGGAGGGCGCGTGCAAGGACCATCCCGGAGCAGACTACCCAAAGCTGAAAACCTGGTGCGATGAGTATTTTCACCTCGCCCACCGCGACGAGCCGCGCGGCATTGGCGGCATCTTCTATGACCGCCACGACACGGGCGACTGGGAGGCGGACTTCGCGTTCACGAAGGATGTCGGGCGGGCCTTCGCCGAGATCTATCCTCAGCTGGTGCGCCGGCGCATGTTTGAAGCCTGGAGCGAGGATGAGCGCGAGGATCAGCTGATCCGGCGCGGACGGTATGTGGAGTTCAACCTGCTGTATGACCGCGGCACGACCTTCGGCCTCAAGACCGGCGGCAATGTGGCCAGCATCCTCTCTTCCATGCCGCCTGTGGTGAAGTGGCCCTGAGGCCCATCAGACCGGCGAAGTGAACTCGCGGAGCCAGTCAGCGAACTGCTCAGCCGTCATTTCGCCACCAGCCAGCAGAAGCGTCTTCGCGAGTCGCTCTTCCATGGATGATGTGAGCGCCTGACTATTGGCGAGAAGGAACGTCACGCAAGCGACGAATCCTGTCCTCTTGTTGCCATCAAGAAATGGGTGATTCTGAATGATGCCAGCAGCGTAGAGCGCTGCGAGCATTTGCGAGTCAGCCTCTTCATAGGCAAAGGCGTTGAGTGGCCGCACAAGCGCGCTGTCGAGCAAGCCTTCGTCGCGGATGCCTTTCAGGCCGCCATGAATTTCGATTTGTCGATCATGCGCCCGCAGAATGAGCGCCTTTGGCATCCATCGGGGCTCGCTCATTTTGCCAGCGCGCGCAACACGACCCGATTCTCATCCATGACCTGCTCGGCAAGCTTCATAAGCTCGTCGACCTCTTCATCGGCGACGGAGAGTTCGAGCAAACCTCGGCCTTTGACCACGTATTCGATCTCGTCGCCGATTTCCGCTCCCAATTCAGCCAAAAGGTCTTTTGGAAGGATGATTCCGACAGAGTTCCCGATTTCTCTCAGCTTCAGCTTACTCATAGTGCGTTCCTCGTTACCACAGGTGTTATAACACATGCCCCATATCGACGCCTATTGCACCGAATGCTAGGGATTTCATATGACCACGGCGACGGCAGCGCGGCCTTCCTGGCTGACCTATGGGGCGATCATCGCCTCTGTGATGGGTGTGGCGTACCTGGCTGGACAGGTCTCGGCTGGATCTGAGGATGCCTGGTATGCGAGCCTCGAAAAGGCGCCGCTGAACCCGCCCGACATCGCCTTCGCCATTGTGTGGCCGACGTTGTTCCTGCTGATGGCGGTTGGCGCGATCCTGGTGCGCCGCAGCGCGGGCAGTTTCGAAGCGGCGAGCGGCGCGCTTGGCCTGTTCTTCGCGCAGCTGATCCCGAATATGGGCTGGTCGTACGCGTT
>JBCBGD010000089.1:0-9271 GCA_038527085.1 Pseudomonadota bacterium
TGCGGGTTGGCTTTGCCGCCCATGGCTTTCATGACCTGGCCGACGAACCAGCCCATGGCTTTGGGCTTTTCCTTCACGCCAGCAGCCCGTTCCGGGTTTGCGGCGATGATCTCGTCGACAACCTTCTCGATCGCGCCCGTGTCAGTGACCTGTTTGAGGCCTTCGCGCTCGACAATCTCGGCTGGGGCGTCGCCGGTTTCGATCATCTTCTCGAACACGGTCTTGGCGATCTTTCCGCTGATCGTGTCATCGCTGATGAGGTCGATCAAGCCGCCAAGATTGGCCGCTGAGACCGGGCTGTCGGCCAGCGCAATGTCCTCGCGATTGAGATAGCCGAACAGTTCCTGGGTCACCCAGTTGGCCGCTAGCTTCGCATCGCGCCCCTTGGCGACCTCCTCATAGAAGGCCGCGCTTTCCGAGTCCGCCGTCAGCACGCCGGCATCATAGCGCGACAGGCCATACTCGGCCTCGAACCGCGCGCGCTTCTGGTCGGGCAGCTCCGGCAGGGTCTCGCGGATCGCGTCCACATAGCCAGGCTCCAGCACCAGTGGGAGCAGGTCCGGGTCCGGGAAATATCGGTAATCGTGGGCGTCTTCCTTGGAGCGCATGCTCCGCGTCTCGCCCTTGTTCGGGTCGAAGAGGCGGGTTTCCTGGTCCACCTCGCCGCCGCCTTCGATGATCTCGATCTGGCGGCGCGCTTCATACTCGATCGCGGCCTGGATGAAGCGGAACGAGTTCATGTTCTTGATCTCGCAGCGCGTGCCCAGATGGCTGAAATCGCCCGTCTCGCGGAACTTGTCATAGCCGCCGACCTTGCAAACCGACACGTTCACGTCCGCGCGCAGCTGGCCCTTCTCCATGTCACCGTCACAGGTGCCGAGCGCGACGACGATAGACTTCAGCTTCTTCACATAGGCGGCCGCCTCAAGCGGCGTGCGGATGTGCGGCTTGGAGACGATCTCCATCAGCGCCACACCGCAGCGGTTGAGGTCCACATAGGTGCTGTCGGGGTCCATGTCGTGGATCGACTTGCCCGCGTCCTGCTCCAGGTGAAGGCGCTCAATGCCCACGGTGAAGCTGTAGGCCGGGTCGCCATGGGCGGGCTCCACATCCACCTCGATTTCACCCTCGCCGACAATCGGCATGGCGAATTGGCTGATCTGATAGCCCTGGGGCAGGTCGGGGTAGAAATAATTCTTCCGGTCGAAGCGGGAGACCTCATTGATCTGCGCATTAAGGCCCAGCCCCGTGCGCACCGCCTGTTCCACGCATTTGGAATTGATCACCGGCAGCATGCCGGGCATGGCCGCGTCCACCAGGGAGACATTGTGGTTTGGGTCTGCGCCAAAGGCCGTGCTCGCGCCGGAGAACAGCTTCGCCTCGCTTTTCACCTGGGCGTGGATCTCCAGCCCCATGACGAGTTCCCACTCGCCGGTGTCGCCTTCGAGGATGTAAGGGGGGCGCTCAGTGCTCATTCGCAAATCCGTATGATCGTGCCGTCAATCGCGCACCCATAGCGGCGCAAGACGGGGCTTGTCGAGATGGCGCGCGCGCACCGCCCCGGACTGTTTCGAAACTGAAACGGAAACGTGCTACTTTGGCGAGGCCGCGGGGGCAGCTTGGGAGGACGCATTATGGACATCAATGAAGAGAAGCTGCACGAGTTTGTCGGCAAGATGCTCGGCGATCTTGGCGGCGCGATGAGCGCGCCGACCGTGCGCCTCGGCAAGAGCCTTGGCCTTTGGAAGGCAATGGCTGGCTCAGGCGCGATGAGCGCGGCGGACCTCGCCTCAAAGGCTGGCGGTATCGATGAGCGATACGTGCGCGAGTGGCTGCTCGCCCAGGCCTCGAACGGCTATGTCGATTACCATGCCGACGACAACACGTTCGAACTCAGCCCCGAGCAGGCCATGGTGTTCGCTGTCGAGGACAGCCCCGTCTACATGCAGGGCGCGTTCGATGTGCTGGCGGCGCAGCTCGAAGGCCAGGCCAAGGTGGAGCACGCCTTCCGCACGGGCGAAGGCGTGCAGTGGGGCGACTCGGCTGGATGCCTCTTCTGCGCCGTGGGCTCGTTTTTCCGGCCGACCTATGTGAACAGCCTCGTTCAGGACTGGCTTCCGGCCCTGGATGGCGTCGAAAGCAAACTGAAGGCTGGCGGCAAGGTCGCCGATGTGGGCTGCGGCGTGGGATTTTCGACCCTGCTGATGGCCAAGGCGTTCCCCGACAGCCAGTTCATCGGCTTCGATTTCCACGAACCTTCAATCGAAGAAGCGCGCAAGCACGCCAAGGAGCATGGCCTGTCTGACCGGGTTCGGTTTGAGACAGCGCTGGCCAAGGAAATCGGCGAGGGCAATTTTGACCTCGTCACCTGCTTCGATTGCCTGCACGACATGGGCGATCCCGCCGGCTGCGCCACCCATGTGCACGAGATGCTGAAACCTGACGGCACGTGGATGGTGTGTGAGCCGAATGCCGCTGACACTCCGGCGGGCAACATGAACCCTGTCGGGCGCCTTTACTACAACGCCTCGACCATGATCTGCGTGCCCACGTCCAAAGCACAGGAAGTTGGCGCGGCGCTCGGCGCACAAGCCGGTGAAGCGAAGGTCAGTGAGGTCATCAAGGCCGGTGGCTTCAGTCAGGTGCGGCGCGCCACGGAAGGCCCGTTCAACATGATCCTCGAGGCACGGCCCTAGTCTACCGGCTTCGGCCTGTCGCACCTCGTCTCGCAACCAATCGCCGCGCTGGCGCGTACACACTGCACTACCCCCTGCAGGAAAGAGCGCCGGCGATGCGAGCACAGTTTTTCAGACACCTCATTGGCGGGATTGCCGTTGGAACCGCATTTGGCGCCGTGGCGCTGGCCAGCATGGCCTGGGTCATCCAGCCCCACACGACCTCACTGCCCTTGAGCTTCGCATTCGTGGGCCTGTTTCAGGTCGCTGCCATGGGCGGCGTTTTCGGTGTCGCCACATTCCTGCGGGCGATTCTGGATGAGAACGCACCGGGCTCATCTGACGCTGGCGGCAAGGCGCTCCCCGTTGATGATGCGCCTGTCATCGAGCCTGACATCGATGAGGCAGGGCTGCTGCCTCAACCCGCCTGATCGTCTGAGTCTTGTTGCCTGGCGCGGGCCGCTTCCACCCGGGCGCGCCGCGCATCCATGCGGGCATCCAGCGCCGCGCTGCGCCCCCAGCGTTCAAATGCAGAACGCTTCTTGAGCTGGGGCTCCCCATCCTCACCACGCTCAGGGAAGACCACTTTGTTTAGGAACATGGAGATCCTGAGCCCGGCATAAAGCGTGGTCACCAGCCCTAGAAGCCCGATCATCCGAAACTGCGGATCGAATAGGTCCAGCCCCTGGGTGCGGGCGACGCCATAGATCAGAGAGCCTGCAACCGCCGTGACGACAACGAAAAGTGCTATGAATTTGGCCATGGGCCCAATTTAGGCGCCGGAGAGCGCGAAGGCCAGAGCCTACCACCATCGCTCGGGCCGGGCGGTGAAGCCTGCGGCACGCTCAAGCTCACCACCGACACGGAAACACGTCGCCTCATCCAGGGCCTTGCCGATGACCTGAAGACCCAGCGGCAGCCTGCCGGAATCGAGCGCGGCGGGCACTGAAATGCCGGGCAGCCCCGCGAGATTTGCCGTCACAGTGAAGATGTCATTGAGGTACATCTCGACCGGATTGTCGCTCTTCTCCCCGAATGCAAAGGCCGCGCTGGGGCAAGTCGGCGTGAGCAGCGCGTCAACCTCTTCGAATGCCTTGATGAAGTCTTCCAGGATGCGCGTACGCACCTTCTGCGCGCGCAGATAATAGGCGTCGTAATAACCCGAACTCAGCACATAGGTGCCGATCATCAGGCGGCGTTGCACCTCGGCGCCAAAGCCTTCTGCGCGTGTGCTCTCATAGGTTGCCGTCAGATCCTCGCCCGACACGCGCGCGCCATAGCGCATGCCGTCATAGCGCGCGAGGTTGGACGAGGCCTCAGCTGGCGCGACGATGTAATAAGCTGGCAAGGCATACTTCGTGTGCGGCAGGGACACGTCGACGATTTCGGCGCCGGCCTCCTTCAGCCAGGCAATGCCCTGCTGCCAGAGATCCTCGATCTGGCTGGACATGCCGTCCATGCGGTACTCCTTGGGGATACCGATGCGCAGACCCTTCACGCCTTCGCTAACGCTCGGACGCCAGGCAGGCGTCGGCACGTTGAGGGAGGTAGAGTCCTTAGGGTCATGGCTGCACATGACTTCCAAGAGAACCGCAGCGTCCTCGACGGACTTTGCGATGGGCCCTGCCTGGTCCAGCGAGCTGGCGAACGCCACCATCCCATAGCGCGAGGCACGGCCATAGGTGGGTTTGATGCCGACAGTGCCGGTAAACGCCGCAGGCTGGCGGATCGAGCCGCCCGTGTCTGACGCGGTTGCACCCAGGCAGAGGTCGGCGGCGACAGCGCTGGCCGAGCCTCCAGACGAACCTCCCGGCGTCAGCGAACGGTTGTCCCCGGCCAGCTTCCAGGGGTTCACGCAAGGGCCGAAGCGCGAAGTCTCATTCGAGCTGCCCATGGCGAACTCGTCCATGTTCAACTTGCCGAGCATCACCGCACCCGCATCCCAGAGGTTCTGAGACACCGTCGACTCATAGGTCGGCGTGAACTCGCCCAGGATCGAGGAGCAGGCCGTCGTGCGCACGCCCTTGGTGCAATAGAGGTCCTTGATCCCGAGCGGCGCGCCATCCAGCGCTCCTGCATCGCCCTTGGCGCGACGCGCATCCGACGCCTTGGCGTCCTCCAGCGCGCGCTCTGGTGTGGTGACTACATAGGCGTTCAGCTCGGGGTTTGCTGCCTCAATCGCGCCGAGAAACGCTTCGGTCAGCTCCACTGAGGAAAAGGCCTTCTTCTCGAGGCCCTCAAGTGCGTCGGTCAGGGTGAGTTGGGTGAGTTCGCTCATGGAAGGGTCCCTAAGGGCGCAGTGTGTCTGAAGTTCAAGCGCTCCTGTAGGCCCGCGCGGGGGGCTTGTGCAAGTCCCTCGGCTGGCGGCGACCTCGCAGACTTGTGAAACCCGAGCGCTGCCTTTTGCATTACGCTCTTGTTCAAGCAGATACGACGGAGACTTTCCCTATGCGCCGATCCTTTCTCGCCGCCGCCCTTTGCCTCTCCCTGGCAGCTGGGTGCGCGTCGACCTCAGAAACAGATGACCCCCGCCCTCGCTCCTTCGCTGATCTTGAAAATGATCCCCGACTTGGTGAAAAGGTCGATCGCATCTGCACCGTGCGCCAGATCCGCGGCATCGGGGAGACCACGCGCGATACCGTGGTTGTGGATGCCGGTATCAAAGAGCGGTATCTGCTGCATACGTTTGGTGGATGCTTTGACCTTGACGATGCCCTGTCAGTATCATTCGATGCATTTTCATCCTGCCTGACACGCGGCGACGATCTTCGCGCATTCGATTCCGTGTTCGGGCCAGACCGCCGCGATTTTCGTGCGCCTGCCTGCAAGATCCGCGAGATTTATGAGTGGGACAGGGACGCAGAGGACGGCGAGGACACCGAAGAAGACGCCTCGGAAACCTGATCCCCGATCACCAGCGACCGCTGGCGCGGTTCCACCACCAAAGTACCTGCGCGGTGGCTGCATAGGTGCCGCCGGATACGATCCGCAGTCCTGGCATGTCGCCTAGTTTCGCCAGCCAGCCATAGCCCGGCGTCCGGCGCCACAGCGCGCTTACAGCCGGCCAGCCTCGCACGATGGTGCCACCCGGCAATATCGCGTGAAGTTTCCGCCGCACATCGTTCAGGCGGACGCCCTGACCTTCGAATGCCTTAGGCGCCTCCGACACATCAATGTAGACAACACCATCACGATCTGCCTGCGTCTTGCGCTCGAAATGGCAAATGCCCTCACGACAGACGGGGCAGACACTGTTGTAGAGCACGCGCAAAGTGTTCATGCGCACAGGGTGGTCGAAGTATTCCCCAAATTCAGCAGGGCATTGCGCCGCGCGCTATTCCACCGCCTTGGGAACGACGAAAAAGCCATCTTCTGCGCGCGGAGCGTTCGCAAGTATTTCGTCCGGCTTGTTGCCGTCGGTGACCACGTCTTCGCGCTGGGGCAGCTTGGTCTCAATGACTGACGTCATCGGCGCCACGCCGTCGACATCGACCTCATTGAGCTGCTCGATCCAGTCGAGGATGCCGTTGAGCTCGCCTGCGAGCCCTTCGAGCCGTTCTTCGGCCACAGCAATGCGGCTCAGCCGGGCAACTTTCTTCACATCGTCTTTGGTGACGCTCATGGCGATCAGTCCTCAAGCAAGGTCTTTCAGCGAGCTAACGCTGACGCGCGGCGCTTGCAAGTGTGCAATGACCAGCCGATAGACGCGCAATGCCAATTCTCACACTCTCTGACTTGCCGGAGCGCGGCCCGCTTCTGGGGCTTGACCCAGGCTCAAAGACAATCGGCCTTGCGGCGTGTGACGCAGGGCGGCTGATCGCCAGTCCCGTGGAAACCCTAGCGAAAGGGCGCAAACTCGCGCCCGTGCTCGAAAAGCTTCTGGCGATCTATGACGAGCGCGGCGCTGTTGGCATGGTCATCGGCCTGCCCCTGAACATGGATGGCAGTGAAGGCCCGCGCGCCCAATCCGCCCGTGCGCTGGCTCACAACATTCTCAGAGCGAGAGACCTGCCCATCGCACTGTTCGACGAGCGGCTGTCTTCAGCGCAAGCAGAACGCGCCATGCTCGAGGCAGATCTGTCGCGCGCGCGCCGGGCCGAACTGATCGACGCCTCTGCCGCCGCCGTCATCCTGCAAGCCGCCATCGACCAGCTGGCCAATCAGGACTGATCAGCGTCTTCAGACTTCGGCGCACTCTGGAAGACAGATCTCTCAATCCACCTCAATGGCAATAGCACCAACAGGGCGAGCCCCGCGCCCAGGCCAGCAATCACAAAGAGACCTGCTCCGCACGCTACCCCCAATCCGCCCGCAAGCCAGAGGCCGACCCCCGTGGTCAGCCCTTTGACGGTGCCTCCCGACTGTATGATCGTGGCGGCCGCGAGAAAGGCGATCGCTGTCGCGAGCGCCTGGACAATGCGGATCGGGTCAGCTGAGACCTCGGTGCTTTCCGGCAACGACACGCTGAGTTCTATCGAGACAAGAGTGAAAAGCGCTGAGCCAAGCGCGACAAGCATATGCGTGCGCAGGCCAGCAGGATGATGCCTGATTTCGCGGTCCAGTCCGAGCACCAGCCCTGCGATACAGGCCGCCAAAAGCCGCAGTGCAATTTCTGGCAGCGGCGTTGCTGTGTTCATCAGGACCATATCGAACATGGTCTTTGATTGTCCGCCTGATCCAGCGTTTTCACAAGCCGAAGGTTCACTTGCGTTGCTTTGTTGGCACCCGAACGGATAGGGCCAGCCCAGCAACGCCCCTTGCTCCCCGCGCCAACCTCCCTTACACCCCGGCGAACTCGAAAGGCTGCCATGGCGCGCATTGACGCTGAGTATGCATTCAAGGGTCCGCACCTGCTGGGCCTGATGGGGCTGGACCCGCTCCAACTCACCTCGATTCTCGACAAGGCCGACCACTATGCCGAGCTTGCACGCGCAGGACAGCGTGGCGCGCCGCGCTTGGCTCAGAAGACCGTCATCAACCTGTTTTTCGAGAACTCGACGCGGACCATGTCGAGCTTCGAAATCGCCGCGAAACGCCTGGGCGCGGACGTCGTCAACATGCCGGTGGCCGCCTCCAGCGTGAAAAAGGGCGAAACGCTGATCGACACGGCGATGACGCTCAACGCGATGAAGCCCGACGTGATCGTGATCCGCCATTCGGCTTCCGGCGGAGTGAAATTGCTTAGCCGCAAGGTCGACTGCGCCGTGATCAATGCCGGCGATGGCATGCATGAGCACCCGACACAGGGCCTCCTGGACACCCTCACCATCCGCCGAGAGAAAGGCAGGATCGAGGGCCTGAAAGTGGCGATTTGCGGTGACATCGCCCATTCTCGCGTCGCACGCTCGACCACCTATGCGCTGCACCAGCTCGGCGCCCGTGTCAGGCTTGCAGGCCCGCGCACGCTCATTCCGGGCGATGCCACAGACTGGGGCGCGGAAGGCGTGTTCACAGACTTCGATGCGGCCCTGGACGGCGTGGATGTGGTCATGATGCTGCGCTTGCAGCTTGAGCGTATGGATGGCGGCTTCCTGCCATCGCGGCGGGAGTATTTTCGCTTTTTCGGCCTTACCCAAGCCCGCCTCAAACTGGCCGCGCCAGATGCGCTGGTGATGCATCCCGGCCCGATGAATCGCGGCATCGAGATCGAAAGCGCCATCGCAGACGGGCCGCGCTCGGTGATCACCGAGCAAGTGGAGATGGGCGTGGCGGTGCGCATGGCCGTGCTGGACATGCTGGCCGGGAGGGATGCTGCGTGATCACGGCCATCCTCAATGCCAGGGTGCTCGACCCCGCCTCGGGCACAGATGCGCCTGGCGGCGTCATCATCGAAGACGGCAAGATTTCCGCCTGGGGCGCGGGCGTTTCGACAGCGCCTGGAAATGCTGATGAGGTAATTGATGCCGGTGGGCTTTGCCTTTCGCCAGGGCTAATCGACCTGCGCGTGAAGACAGGCGAGCCCGGCGAAGAGCACCGCGAAACGCTTGAGACCGCGTCGCGCGCGGCCCTCTCAGGCGGGGTCACCGAGTTCGTCGTCATGCCAGACACGCGGCCCGTGATCGACGATGTGGCGCTGGTGCAGTTCCTCATGCGTCAGGCACCCGGCATCGACGCGCGCATACACGCGGCTGGCGCGATGACCGTGGGCCTTCAGGGCGCGGCGATGGCCGAGATCGGCCTGATGAAAGATGCAGGCGCGGTCTTCTTCACCAATGGCGACCATCCGATCGACGATGACGGCATCCAGCGGCGAGTCATGGCCTATGCCGCCAGCCATGACGCCATCATCGCCTCGCGCCCAGAGTCGATGGCACTGTCGGGCTCAGGCGTTATGAACGCTGGCAGTTTCGCGGCCCGATTGGGCCTGAAGGGCCTGCCGCGCGAGACAGAATGGATCGGCGCAGCGCGCGACTTGATGCTGGCGGAGTCGACAGGCTGCCAGTTGATCCTGGACCAGGTCTCAACGCCACGAACCCTGGAGCTACTCGGCGAGGCGAAGGCTCGAGGCGTGCGCGCAGGCGCAACAGTGGCGGCGCACCACCTCTTCTTCAATGAGCTCGATATCGGCGACTATCTCACCTACTGCAAAGTGAACC
>JBCBGD010000090.1:0-6611 GCA_038527085.1 Pseudomonadota bacterium
TAGGGTGAGGCTCTGCTCTGTGAGGTCGATCTGGGCATAGCGCGCGCCCGTGCGCTGCGTGCCCAAGCTTTCCAATCCGAACAGGCCATCGGCGGACATGTCCGAATAGCCGTCCTCATCCAGCACCAGCATCGGCACGCGGGTGGCAAGCTGGCCGGCCGAGACGTCGATGTCGCGCGTGAGTCTGGCGTGCCGCGCGCTGAACAGGCCGTGGACCAGCACGGATTGGGTCTGCACCGGAACCTCAAGGCCCGCCACATGGCTCTGCTTCAGGGCGGAAAATTCAGAGCCCGTGTCCAGCACCAGCCGGAAAGGACCGCTCCCGCCCACCTGCGCGCGGACAACATATGTGCCCTCCGCCGTTACCTCGAGCGGCAACCGCATCGACCGCGCCTCGTCCGCCGACTGGCAAGCCGAAAGCGCCAGCAAAAACGCGAAGAAAAGCAGGGGCCGGAGCCGTGTCATGGCGCAAGTATAACAGATTTTTGACAGTCAGGCGCATCGGTGCGGCCCGCGGCGCGAGTTCCTCGACAAGGGCGCCACCTGTTATGTGACCGATTTCAGGAAGTTGGCCATGTCCGCTGCTGTGTCCCGGCTGATGTCCGGGCAGACGGGGGGAAAGATCTCTATGGCGTGGGCCGTGCCCATCACCTGCCGGCACCGGGCCGACAAGCCCGCGGCAAGCATCCGCCGGTAGAGCTCCAGCCCTTCATCGCGTAGGGGGTCGCACTCATTGAGGCTGATCATGGTGGGCGGCAGCCCGCTGAGGTCATCTTCGGTGGCGAAGATCGGCCAGGCCAGGGGATTGCCGGCCTCATAGGCTTCGATGCCATAGGCCATCAGGCCGCGATTGCTGTGAATCTCAATCACATAACCATTGTTCTCCGTGGTCGTCGGGAAGCGCTCGTCCGGGTATTTGCCGACGATGTAGGGGCACATGACATAGAGCCCCTTGATCCGCTCAAGCGTGCCTTCGGCCTTTAGTGACATCGCTGTAGCGAGGGCCAGGTTCCCGCCGCCGCTTTCGCCGGCCATGATGATCCTTGCCGGGTCGATCCCGAGCCTCGGCGCCGCCTCCGTGAGCCATTTCAGGCCTGAGACGCAGTCATTCAGGCCGGCCGGAAACGGCGCAACTTCGGGCACGGAGGATGGGAATTGGGCATTGCGGAAATCGACCATGGCTACGGCCATACCCGCGCCAGCCATGACCCGGCCCCAGGCCTTGTAGTTTCCGAAATAACACGACAGGGCAACCATGCCGCCGCCATGGATGTAGTAGACGCAAGGCAGGTTCTCGGCGCCCGCAGGTTTGATGAGTTGAAGGTTCACCGTATTGCCATCGGGCGAGGACGTGAACGTGTGGTCAGTGATCTCCAGCCCGGCGGATGGCGCCGCGTCTTCACTGTCGAGCATGTCGAGGCCGGCCTTCATCATCTCGGCCGCTGCCTTCGCTTCGTCGGTGCTCGAAAGCGCCATCAACTCATCGCGGGAGGCCACGTCGGGCTGGCGCTGGGTGGGAAAGCCCAGAAGAAAGGCACGAACTCGCGGGTCAAGGCGCGGATCATTTTCGGCGTCGGGCATTTGGGGCTCCTCCAGTATGTTTTGTGGAACTGTCAGATGCCCACTGCAGGAAATCAAGGCAGAAGGGCGCGATCGCTCAGGCGTTGAAGGCAAATAGAATTCCTGGCTTCGGCCAGTTGGATTTCACCTTTTTCCAATGAATGGAAGACGGAACGAAGCCATGTGCGTGTCCGTTTCACCACCGGTGCGGTCCAGTCGTTCTGTCTAAGGCTATTGAATGATCGGCTCGACTACTCAGCAGCCCCGTACTTTCTCAGGTCCCGAACACGCGCGCGAAAATATGGTCTACGCGGTTGAGGTGGTAATCCATATCGAAGAGGGCTTCGAGGTCGGTGTCACTGAGCTTAGCGGTGACGTCCGCGTCGGCTTTGAGGTGGTCGAGGAAGGCGCCTTCGCCGCGCCAGGTCTTCATGGCGTTGCGCTGGACCAGCGTGTAGCCCTCTTCGCGGCTCGCGCCGGCCTCGACAAGGGCGAGCAGGACGCGCTGGGAGTTATGCAGCCCGCCCATCTTGTCCATGTTGCCCTGCATGTTCTCGGGATAAACGACCAGGTTCTCGATCACGCCTGCGAGCCGGTGCAGCGCGAAGTCGAGATGCACGGTCGCGTCAGGTCCGATTCCGCGCTCCACAGAGGAATGGGAAATGTCCCGCTCATGCCAGAGGGCGACATTCTCCATGGCGGGGGTGACGGCTGAGCGCACAAGCCGCGCAAGCCCCGTCAGGTTCTCCGTCAGCACGGGATTGCGCTTGTGGGGCATGGCGGAGCTGCCCTTTTGCCCAGCAGAGAAATACTCCTCGGCTTCGAGCACTTCGGTGCGCTGCAAATGGCGGATCTCGGTGGCGAGGCGCTCCACGCTTGAGGCGATCACGCCCAGCACGGCAAAGAACATGGCGTGTCGATCACGCGGGATCACCTGCGTCGAGACAGGCTCGGGTGTCAGGCCGAGCTTGTCTGCCACATAGGCCTCTACGCGCGGATCGATGTTGGCATAGGTCCCCACCGCGCCGGACAGGGCGCAGGTGGCGATGTCGGCCCGGGCCGATTCGAGGCGGCACTTGGCGCGCTCGAACTCGGCATAATAGCCCGCGAGCTTGACCCCGAACGTGGTCGGCTCGGCATGGATGCCATGGCTGCGCCCGATCGTGGGGGTCAGTTTGTGCTCGTTCGCCCGCGCTTTGAGCGCCGCCAACAAGCGCTCCAGCCCCGCCATCAGCAGGTCGCTGGCGCGCGCCAGTTGCACCGCCAGGCAGGTGTCGAGCACGTCCGAACTGGTCATGCCCTTGTGCAGGTGGCGCGCTTCCTCGCCGACATGCTCGGCCACGCTGGTGAGGAAGGCGATAACATCGTGTTTCACCTCGCGCTCGATCTCGTCGACCCGCGCCACGCTGAAGCCACCGCGCGCGCGCACCGCCTTCGATGTGCCCTCTGGCACCTGGCCCAGCTCTTCCATTGCCTCGCAGGCGAGTGTCTCAATCTCCAGCCAGATTCCGTACTTGGTCTCCTGGCTCCAGATGGCGGCCATTTCCGGGCGCGTATAGCGAGGGATCATCGGGATGTGTCCTTGGCTGGCGGGCCACGGTGCAGGCCCATTTAGGGATAAGAGTAAGCCTCAGAAGGGAAGTGCGGCGCAAATGCAAGTCTCCAATTGTCGCCAGAGTTTCATGTTTGTGCGGCTGGTGCCCTCCACTTAAACATGGTTAACTTTTTCTGCAGCAGCCCCCTAGAAGGGGTGGTCGGGCTGCTCTAAGGGAGTCGTCGTGGCGGACCGGGGGCTACCGGCGCTGCGCACACTTCCGGGCCGGTATGCTGGCCCAAATGTGTTGGCCGAAGGGCGTGTGCATGGTGCATGCGTCAACTCAAGGGGAGTTAATTGGCTATGAGCAAACTGATGTTTTCATCTGCGGCGGCGGTTGCATTCGCAGGCGCAGCTTTCGGACAATCGGCAGATATGCCGCCATCCGCGGATCCAGGTGAGTGCTTTGCACGCGTCCTGATTCCCGAGACCACGGAAATCGTGACCGAGCAGGTCGTCGATCGTCCTGAGTCCACAGAAATTTCTGTCATTCCCGCCACGTTCGAAACCGTGACGGAGCAGGTTTTGGTGAAGGAAGAAACGGTCGAGTACCGCACGATTCCTGCGACCTACGAGACGATCACCGAACAGGTGCTCATCGAGCCAGAGAAAACCGAAACCATCGTCGTTCCGGCCCAGTTCGAAACCTACACCGAGCAGGTGCTCGTGCGCCCTGCCTACACCACGTGGAAGCCAGGCGCTGGCCTCTTCGGCCGCGGCGCTGCCGGCACGGGCACCCAGCCCGGCTCAGGCGACACCCAGGTGGCCACGGGCGAGCTGCTCTGCCGCGTTGAGGTTCCTGCTGTCTACGACACCGTGACCCGTACGCGTCTGGTTGAGCCAGAGCGCACTGAGACCCGCGTCATTCCTGCACGCTACGAGACGGTGACCAAGCAGGTCGTCGCCCAGCCGCCGCAGGTTGTTGAAGAAGTCATCCCGGCTGTCTTCGACACGGTTGAAGTGCGCCGCATGGTGACCCCTCCGAGCGAGGAAGTCATCACCATCCCGGCGACCTACAAGACGATCGAAAAGCGCGTTGTCACCGGCGGTGGCGGCCTGGAATGGCGTGAAGTCCTTTGCGACACCAACGCATCGCCTGCCAAGATCCGCGAAGTGCAGACCGCTCTCACGGCCGCTGGCTACGAGACGCCCACCGACGGCGCCTTCGGCCCAGCGACCCTGCGCTCCATGGAAGCCTTCCAGCGCGCCAATGGCCTGCCTGTTGGCTACCTGACGGTCTCCACCGTTAGCGCGCTCGGCGTGGCTCCCTACTAAGGGGTACGCGGCGGCCGAATTGGCTGCCAGAAAACAAGAGCCCCCGCCGGCACATGCTGGCGGGGGTTTTCTTTTGCACATTGCTGCTCTCGCGCTAGGTCCGCCGCATGGCCAATTCCTCCACACTCGACACCGTCTTCCAGCAACTCGTCATTGATGATGAGGGCCGCGCCTGCCGCGACATTCCCGACAGCGCCTGTCAGGAAGAGCCGCGCAATTTCTTCACCCATGTCGCAGCTCTGTCTCTGTCGAAATCGTCCGATGGCCTGATCGATCCGAAACTGGTGCTCTCCTGGCTGATGACCTTCCTTGGTGCACCGGCCTACCTCATCGGGTTCCTCGTGCCAGTGCGCGAATCAGGGGCCCTGCTGCCCCAGCTGTTCACCGCGGGCGCGATCCGCCAGATGCCCCTGCGCAAGTATGCCTGGACGGGCGGGGCTGTGGTCCAGGGCCTCGCCGCAATCGCCATCGCAGCCATTGCGCTGATGTTCGAGGGCGCCTTGGCGGGCTGGCTGATCATCGTGGCGCTGGCCATTCTCGCCACCGCGCGGTCGGTGTGTTCGGTGTCTTACAAGGATGTGCTTGGCAAGACCGTCTCGAAGTCTCGCCGTGGCAGCGCCACGGGCTTGGCGGGCTCCATCTCGGCAGGCGCGGTCATCCTTTACGCCGTCCTGCTGATTTTCGACATCGTGCCGCGCGCGCCCCTTGTGATCTCGGGCATTTTCCTGGCGGGCGCGTTCTGGATCACAGGCGCCGCCATCTTCGCCACGCTGGAGGAGGCAAAGGGCGCAACGGAGGGCGGCAAGGCGGCGATCTCTGCCGCGCTCGAGAATATCCCGCTGCTCAAGACCGAGCCGCAGCTGCGCCAATTCATCCTCACCCGGGGTCTGCTGACGGCCACCGCTCTTGCGCCGCCCTTCATGGTTGCGGCGGGTACGCAGGGCGGACAGCAGTTTGAGTCCCTCGGCCTGCTCGTCCTGGCCTCGGCGGGCGCAAGCCTGGTCAGCTCCTTCGTCTGGGGCCGTCTGGCAGACCGCTCCAGCCGCAAGGTCCTCGCCCTGTCGGGCCTGATCGCCGCCATTATCCTCGCCGTAACAGCATTCGCTGCCCTGTCGGGTTGGCTGGCGAACTTGTTCCTCCTCCCTGCGCTTCTGTTCGTTCTCATGATTTCCTACCAGGGCGTGCGGCTGGGGCGCTCCACCCATTTGGTCGACATGGCCACGGAGGACACGCGGGCGGCCTACACCGCGCTCTCCAACACGGTCATCGGCGTTCTCCTGCTCGTTGGTGGGGTGTTTGGCGCCATCGCCAGTCTCGCGGGCGTGCCGGCCACTTTGTTCACCATGGCGGCCATGTGCGCGCTTGCCGTGCCTGCCGCGCTCGGCCTGAATGAAGTCCAGGCCTGACCTGCGTTTTGCGTGGGGGCCAGTCCTGAGGCAAACTGTGTGGGGCAGGGGGGCAGAGAGAGACCCATGTCCTACAGCATCAGGCTCAGCGACCGCACGTTTTCCGATGGCATTCGCCGCATCGCCCAGCTGCAGGCAAACAAGGCGCTGTCGGAAATCGACGATGATGAGCTGAGCGACGCCGAAACCGTCCACCAAGTGCGCAAGCGCTGCAAGAAGCTGCGCGGCCTGCTCAGGCTGATCCGCCCAGTGTTCGCAGACTATAAGCGCGAGAACACCGCCATCCGCGATGCGGCGCGCCAACTGTCAGAGATCCGCGATGCCTCATCGATCATCGAAGCCTTTGACCGCGTGGTCGCAAGCCTCGGTGCCGACTTTGATAGGGATGCGTTCGACAAGGTACGAGAGAAGTTGATCGCCGCACGCGATGGGCTCGATCCAGATGAGACAGAGCGCCGTCTGACCGACATGGCGGACTCGCTAACCGCGTTCAGGCAGCGGATTCCGGACTGGTCCCTCTCAGCCGACGGCGCAGAGGGCTTCGAAGCGGGACTGGAACAGGTCTACTGCGATGGCCGGAAGGCGCTCGCGGCGTTTCTCAAACACCCCGAGCCCGAACGATTTCACGAATGGCGCAAGAACGTGAAGTATCACGGCTACCATGCCCGGCTCCTGAAGAACATTTGGCCGGCCATGATGCAGCCCCATGCCACCCTGCTTTCCAATCTGGGCGATGGCCTTGGCGATCACCACGACCTGCACGTCTTCAAGGAACA
>JBCBGD010000090.1:6711-9114 GCA_038527085.1 Pseudomonadota bacterium
CAGCCCCATGCCACCCTGCTTTCCAATCTGGGCGATGGCCTTGGCGATCACCACGACCTGCACGTCTTCAAGGAACACCTTGAAGACGGCTCGTTGGACGTGTCCCGGCCTGACCGCAAGCGGCTTCGGGCCCTTTTGTCGGCCCGTCAGGACCTGATCGAACGCAATGCGAGCGCCGTTGGGCAGCGGCTCTATGCAGAGTCGCCCGGCGCCTTGTCAGCGCGCTGGTCGTCCTGGTGGCGCATCTGGCGCGAAGAGGCCTAGGCCCCTTTCGTCTCGGCGATGTAGGCCTCGACATTCTCTTCCAGGACCGCCAGCGGCACAGGGCCATTGGCCAGCACCACATCGTGGAAATCGCGAATGTCATAGGCATCGCCCAGCTCGGCCTCGGCCCGCGCGCGGAGCTCAAGGATCTTGTTCATGCCGATCTTATAGGCCGTCGCCTGGCCCGGCATGACGATGTAGCGGTCGATCGCCTTCTGGCTGTCGCCTTCGGGGTTCGGCGTGTTGTCGAGCAGCCATTGGACCGCTTCCTCGCGGGTCCATTGCTTGTCGTGCAGGCCTGTGTCGACCACGAGGCGTGCGGCCCGCCACAGCTCCATCGCGAGGCGGCCAAAGTCGGAGTAGGGATCTTCATAGAAGCCCATCTCCTTCGGGAAGTATTCCGAATAGAGTCCCCAGCCCTCTGAATAGGCCGTCACGCCCGAAAACCGGCGGAAACTCGGCACGCCTTCCAGCTCCTGCTGGATCGCGATCTGCATGTGGTGGCCCGGCGTGCCCTCATGGAAAGCGAGCGCTTCCATCTGGTAGGTCGGCATGTCCTCCATGCGATAGAGGTTGGCATAGTAGGTGCCTGGCCGCGACCCGTCAGCCGATGGGCGCTGGTAGAACGCCTTGCCGGCGGACTTCTCGCGGAACGGCTCGACCGCCTTCACGATCATGTCGGCCTTGGGGAAGCGGTTGAACACCTCGGGCAGGCGCGCCTCCATGCCCTCGATGATGGCTTCCGCCTCGGCGATGTACTGGGCGCGGCCTGCCTCGGTGTTGGGCAGGTAGAATTGCTCGTCCGTGCGCATGAATTCGAAGAACTCCTGCAGCGTGCCTTCAAAGCCCACCTTGGCCATGATTTCGCGCATCTCGTTGTGGATGCGGTCAGTCTCCGACAAGCCCAGTTCGTGGATCTCGTCGGCGGTCATGTCGGTGGTCGTGCGCGCTCTCAGGCGGGTCTCGTAATACGCCGCGCCATCGGGCAGCTTCCAGACGCCATCGTCTGTGGTGGCGGTCTCGGCATGGGCTTCCATCGTGTCGATCAGGCGCTGATAGGCCGGGCCAACGACGCTGGTAAGGTCTTCCCGCGCATCGATCTTCAGGCTCATCGCCTCGGCCTCACCGATCGTGCCATTGGCCACCAGCGCATCGACCTTGCCCGCGAAGTCTTCATACAGAGGAGATGGATTGTTCTGATCGTCGTCAAACGGGAAGCCCGTGATCAGGTTGCGCGCATCGGTCAGCACATAGTCATAGACAAAGCGCGGCGGCTGGATGCCCTTTTCATAGCTCTCAACCGTGTTGGCGAGATGGCCGTCCAGATAGGCGCCGATGCCTTCGAGCCGCTCCAGATACGCCTCGGCGTCCGACGAGTTTGCAATCCGGTGCTGGTTGATCATGAACGCCGGAATGCGGCTCTGCACGCCGAACATCTGGTTGAAGGTGTAGCTGTGATAGCGGAACGGCCAGTCGGCCTCTGCGCGCTCCAGCTGGTATTCGGCAATGCGCCAGGACAGCTGGGCCTGCTCATCGAGGGCGTCATAGCTGAAAGTGTCGCGCATCTCCGCCACCGTGGCGCGCTGGATCTCCAGCTCTTCGAGCGCGGCCTCCATCGAAGGATCATCCCAACTGCCATAGTCCTCGTCCTTGATGCCGAGGAAGGTCTTGGTCATTGGGCTACGGTCGACCGCTTCGTTCCACTTGGTCTCGAACCATTCATTGATCGCAGCGGTCTGCGTTTGGGCGTCTGGAGCAGGAATCGAGGTTTCGCTGATTCCATTCAGCGGGGCGGTGGACTCGGCGCCGCCGCACGCGGCAAGCATGAAGATGGCAACAAGGGCGGTGGCGGGCGTGCGCATGAAGAACGGCTCACTTTTCGGTTTAAGACTTGGGGGCTACCCTGTGATCCTTAACGGATTTTCGCGATTGGTTAACCTTTGGGTGCGACCCGAGTAGCCGTGATGGTCTGTTTTGTACCGGCGTTTGCGCCTTGTGCAACACGATACGTCGGTTTCGAATCGCGACAGTCTGGTCGAGCCAGGGCAGGAGTAGGAATAGTCCATGGAAACGCAAAACCAGTCGGCAGGCGCCCCGGACATGGCAGAAACAGAGGGCGCACAGGGCATGTCGCGCCAT
>JBCBGD010000091.1:0-9077 GCA_038527085.1 Pseudomonadota bacterium
GGATCTTGGCCTCATCAACCAGTTTCTTTCCTGGATCAGTTTCGGCGCGATCGGCCCGACCGATTGGCTGGGCAATCCAGGCACCGCCATGCCTTCCATTTCCGTCATGTCGGCCTGGCAGGGCGCGGGGTTTCAGATGCTGATCTTCCTGGCGGGGCTGCAGGGGATTTCCCAGGAGCTCTACGATGCGGCCCGTATTGACGGCGCCAATCCCTGGCAACGCTTTGTGAATGTCACCCTGCCGGGGCTGAAGAACACCATCGCCTTCGTCATCATCGTGACGACCATCGCCGCGTTCGGCCTCTTCACCCAGGTCGATGTCATGACACAGGGCGGGCCCCAAAACGCGACCTCTACGGTGATGTTCCATGCGGTCCAGAAGGGCGTGCGCGAGCAGGATATCTCTTACGGCTCGACCGTGACAGTGATCTATTTCTGCATCATCGCGGCCATCGCGATCCTCCAACAGCGCTACTTCGCAGGGAGGGACGCATGAGCCAGCCCGCCCCCGCTCCGATGAAGCGCTCTGCGCTGACCTATGCGCTCTACGCACTGGCGGTCCTGTTCGCGTTCATCTTCATCTTCCCTTTCCTGTTCATGGTCTCTGCCTCCTTCAAGACCAATGACCAGATCTTCGCTGACCTGACCTCCTGGCGCGCCTTCGTGCCCGTCGGAGACCTCAGCCTTCGCAACTATGTCGATGTCTTCGCCACGGGTGGCATCGGGCGGTTCATGTTCAATTCGGTTCTGATCACCGTCATCACCGTCGGGCTGGGTCTGATCGTGAACAGTCTGGCGGCGTTCGCCCTGGCGCGGCTGGAATGGTCGGGAAAGTCAGCTGTCTTGGCGCTGCTCGTCGTTCTGCTGATCATTCCGCTGGAAGCGATCGCCGTGCCGATGATGCTGATGGTGGCCGAACTGCCAGGGATCGCCTTCGAGAATGGCATGCCTGCGATCACCGGATCCTGGCTCGACACCCACCACGTCCAGATCTTCCCCTTCGTGGCCAACGCCTTTTCGATCTTCCTGTTCTACCAGTTCTTCAAAGACATCCCGCGGGACTTTGACGAAGCCGCTTACCTCGATGGCGCCACGCCGCTGCAGGTCTACCGCCATGTCATCCTGCCGCTGTCGGGGCCGGTTTTTGCGACGGTGGCGATCCTGCAGGCGCTGGCCATGTGGAACCAGTATCTCTGGCCCGTCATCACCGTGCCGGGCGAGGATGCCCGTCCGCTGATGGTCGGCATGCAGCAATTCTTCGGGCTCACGACCATTTGGGGGCGCATCATGGCCTATGCGACCCTGATCACACTGCCGGTTCTCATCGCCTTCATCGTGTTTCAGCGTTGGTTCGTCCGCTCGGTCATTGGCAGCGGCGTGAAGGGATAGGGAGAGCAACATGCCTGCACGCGTAGAACTTCGCGATATCCGCAAGAGTTTCGGAGAGACCGAGATCATCAAGGGCGTCGACCTGACGATTGAGCCGAGCGAGTTCGTCGTGCTCGTCGGGCCGTCCGGCTGCGGAAAGTCGACCCTGTTGCGCCTCGTCGCCGGGCTTGAGGAGATCACCAGCGGAGATTTATTGTTCGATGGTGACATCGTAAACGACGATGCGCCGGCCAAGCGCCGCGTCGGCATGGTGTTCCAGTCCTACGCGCTCTACCCGCACATGACGGTGGCCGAGAATGTCGGCTTCGGCCTGAAGCTCGCCAAGAAGGACAAGGCCGAGCGCGAGCAGCGCGTGAATGATGCGCTGGAGGTCTTGCAACTGGATCATCTGAGGGATCGCAAGCCCAGCCAGCTATCAGGCGGTCAGCGCCAGCGTGTCGCCATTGGCCGGGCCATCGTCCGCAAGCCGAATGTCTTCCTCTTCGACGAGCCGCTGTCCAATCTCGACACGGAGCTGCGCGTTCAGATGCGCATGGAGATCGGGCGACTGCACAGGCGCCTGAAGAACACCGTGGTCTACGTCACCCACGACCAGGTGGAGGCGATGACCCTGGCGGACAGGATTGTCGTGCTCGAGGCCGGAAAGGTTCGCCAGGTCGGTGCGCCTCTGGAACTCTACGAGCGGCCAGCGAACCGGTTTGTTGCCGGTTTCATCGGCACTCCGAAGATGGCGTTTCTGGACGCAAAACTCGTCTCCAGTGAAGGCGGCGTGACGAAGCTTGCCGTGGATGGCGGCCGGGGTGTCCCGATCGAAGTGTCCATCGCACAGCGAGAGATATCTGCTGCGGATGGCGCCGACCTCACCCTGGGCGTGCGGCCTGAGAATTGCTGGCTCGAAGATAGCGACACGGCCATGATCCACGGTGAAATTCTTGAACTGGAGCGGCTGGGGGCCGACACGTTTGCCTTCGTCGATGTGCCCGGCGCGGAAGACAGCGTCGCCGTGCGGCTCAAGGATCCCAACCGAAAGCTGTCGCCAGGAGACAGCATTGGGGTCAGCTTCGACCCCTCCCGAGTTCACCTTTTCGACGCCGAGGGCGAAACCATTGGGCCGCGCGACGTCCTCGCGCTGGCATGAGGCCCATTCAGAGTTTATGATAGCCATGACCAAGTTGCAGAACGCCATCGTCAAAGACGCCGATCCCGCCTCGCGCGAACGCGAGCCCTGGCGCCCCCACGTGCATTTCACGCCGCGGAAAAACTGGATCAATGATCCTAACGGCCTCGTCTACTTCGAGGGCGAGTATCACCTGTTCTACCAGTACAATCCGCACGGAAAGGATTGGGGGCATATGAGCTGGGGCCACGCCGTCAGCCCTGATCTCATCCACTGGACGCACCTGCCCGTCGCCATTCCCGAGCAGGACTACATGGTCTTCTCCGGCTGTGCGCTTGTGGACTGGGACAACACAAGCGGGCTTGGCGACGGCAAGAAACCACCTCTGCTCGCCTATTTCACGGCCCATCATCACAGGGGCGAGGAACGCCAGACCCAGTGCCTGGCCTACAGCCACGACCGTGGCCGCACCTGGCAGATGTATGCGGGCAATCCGCTGATTGACCTTGACCTGGACCATTTCCGCGATCCCAGCGTGTTTTGGCACGGGCCCAGCCGGGCGTGGATCATGGTGGTCGCTCTTCCGCGAGCCCACCAGGTGCAGATCTATCGGTCCGTCAACCTGACCAACTGGTCGCTCGCCAGCAGCTTCGGTCCTGCAGGTGCGACGGGCGGGCAGTGGGAATGTCCCGCGCTGATGGAAGTGCCAGACGAGGCAGGATCGGGCGCGATGCGCTGGGTGCTGAAGGTCGACGTGGACCTCGACCTGGTGGGCGAGGGCTCAGGCGCGCAGTACTTCGTCGGCGACTTCGATGGCCACATCTTCACGGCTGACGAGTTGGGGGGCGAGCCCATCGCCCAGATCGCCGATTTCGGCAGCGACTTCTATGCCGCGATCCCCTGGTCAGACCTGCCCGAGGCGCACACGCATCCCGTCTGGATCGGCTGGATGAGCAACCACCAGACCGGACGTTACTACCCGACAGATCCCTGGCGCGGCGCCATGACCATTCCGCGTGAGCTGTTTGTGTTCCAGGAGGCGGGCCAGTGGCGCCTGGGGCAGCGCCCTGTCGGTTTTGGGCGCGCGGAGAAAGAGCTGCTTGCCCGCAAGGCATCGTTCTCAGTCGAACCCGGCGAAGCCCTCTATGTGATGACTTTGTCGGAAGGCGCCGCGGCCAATCTTCAGTTCAATATCGACACTACTGAAGGCGGCGTCGCTGAGCTGCAACTGGCCGACGAGTCCGGTGGGGCGCTGAACATCATCTGGGACACGACGACCCGCCAAATCGCGATCGACCGCGGCCATGGCTGGTTCCACGCCTCGCCCGTCGTCCATGCCCGGCGCGCCGATCCGATCGAAAGCGCAGGCGGTCAAGTCCGCTTCCAGGTGCTGGTCGATGCCTCTTCGATCGAAATCTTCGTGAATGGCGGTCGCCGCGTGCTGACACAGTCGATCTTCCCCAAAGGCGACCTCGCCATCAGCTTTGCTGCTTCAACTCAGACTGTGAGGGTTCAAGACTTTGAAGCGAAACGACTGAGCGTGCCGTGACCATAGCAAGGCGATCAACATCCAGCATTCATCAGTTGGAGATGACACTTCATCGACGCTTTTAAGCCTGATTGGAAGCAAGCCAAATTGTGATAGGGGGCCCCAACATACGTCCGCAATTCAACCGAAACGGTCCAGATGTGGGCAGTCAGCACGTCGTGGGCATCCGGAAGAGAAAGAGCCCACTCCAGACGCAACACCCGTGTGACGAATGCCGGGAAACCGTTTCCTTTGGCGTCGTTCAATTAGATAGGCACGAGTCTTGAGTTGAATTGACTCGATTTGGCGAGCACGGTTTCGACAGATAGGACCAATCGCTTGTGATTGAGAGCAGCATTTACTTTGGAAAAAAGTGATGGCAGTTTCCTATCTTGATAAGCGATCAGTGGGGTCGCTTTTCAACCTTGGGGACTTCAAATGCCATCGACTTCGAATTCGCGCCTCTGGCGCGCCTCTGCCACTGCTTTGTTTGCAGCAGCTGCCCTGACCGCATGTTCGGGCGGCAATTCACTCGCCCCGACGCCAGTGCCTTCGCCTCCGGTTACTCCGCCGCCTCCTCCGCCGCCCACGGGCGACACTTTCGATATCGACGGTGTTGTAACCAAAGGCACCGTTTTGGGCGGCGCTGTTCGCATCGTCGACCCAGCTGCGCCAGAAACAGTCCTGGCGACCGGCGAAACATCCGAGACAGATGGAAGCTACGATGTTGTCATTCCAGCTGACGCGAACTTTTCCGGCGATTTTGTCAAAGTAATCGTGACCGGCCAGGATGGTGCAGAGATGGTTTGCGATGCAGCTATCGGGTGTGCCGATGCAGCATTCGGCGAGACCTTTCCAATCGACGCCAGCTTCAGCCTTTCAGCGCTTATTCCAGCCCCAGGTGACGGTGAGAGCGACACCGTTTATGTCTCTGCTCTGACCGATCTGGCCGCGGCGCTCGCTGAGAGCAATGCTGCAGATGGTGAACTCTCCACCGAGCTTCTGGGCAATGCGAACCAACAGGTTGCAGACATTTTCGGCCTCGTTTCCGGTGACCTGACCGATCTGGTGCCCGTGGACATCACGGGGGCAGAAAGCGATGCCGATCCCGTGCGGTTGCGCGCAGCGCTTCTGAATGCGGGCATTCTGGCCGCGGCCTTTGAAGGTGATGGCGACCTTGGGGCAGTCTTTGATGGACTCCGCACCGAATTCACCGATCGCGGCGGTCAACTCATCATCAACGAAGAAAGCGACGATCCCGATGTTGTTAGCCTCAGGGACATTCTCGAAGGGGCATCGGCCGCCGGTGGCGAGGTTGCTTTCTCCTCAAGCGCGCTGGACGAAGCCCGCTCGGGTGTCCAGGGTGATACCGCCACAGCAAGGGCAAGCCGGCCTGGGACGACCACCGGAGGCATCAGCTCGCCGTCTGGCGGACTGTCCGATCTCGACCAGGCCAAGGCTTTTGTGTCTGACCTTCAGCTCATCGTGAACGCTGTCGATGCGAGTGAGACGATTGATGATTTCGAGGCGTTTGCCGATCGGATCGATACTGCAGCTGCGGCCCTGGAGGACGATGGCGAGGCTCTCATTTCGGCGCTCGCGGAAGGCGTTGAAGCCGCCTCCGAAGCCTATAACGCCTTCATTGACGACGAGACGACAACAACCTTCGCCGCCAATAACGGAATCACCGTCGACGTGGCAGATGGTGTGGACGGGGTCATTCTTACCATCACCGACGCCACCATCGGCGAAGAGAGCCTTAGCCTGTCGGCCACCTTTGACGATGGTTTGACAACGACCAGCTCGAGCGAAAACGGCAGCAGTTTCTTCATCGATGAGGAGACAGCGAGCGGTTCTGCCGTCATCGCCCTGTCCGGGCAGGTGGCGAATAGCAATGCTGCCCTGAATATCGCGTCCGGCGCGATCCGTCTTCAGGACGTGGATCTGGTTTCGACAGACGAAAGTTTCTTCGCAGAGACCAACGATACGACTGAATTCGCGGTCGCGGATCTCAGCGCCGACCTTAATATTGAACTGGGCTCAACCGCGCCGGATGGTTTGGAGTTCGACGGCGTCTTGAGTTTCGGAATTTTGGGGCTGGAAACCTCCGAGGGGCTGCGACTGCTCTTCAATGAGGATTTCTCCATTAACGCCGAGGGCGCCTCAACGAGCACATCCCTCAGCGCAGCTGAATTCGCTTTCAGCGGGCTGGTTGGTGAAGGTGGGGAATTTGCCGACCTGACCCTGTTTGTTGATGCGACGGCTGATAATTTCACCGTGTCGAGCGAGCCGGATACGATCGTGACGGCAACCTACGAGGTGGCGCCAGACGGGTCACAAGTGGACGTGCAATTCCCGCTCAATACGAATGGGCTGACCTATACGTTCACGTTTGTAAGTGTTGACGAGGTCAACGCTGAATTGGCCCGGTTTGCCCTCCAGGACAATGGATCGGTGATTCTTGGCCGAGATGGGGAGGGCGCGGTACGCGTTGTTGTTCCTGGACCGTCGAGCGGTGTCTCGCTCAATTCTGAATTGCCGGTGTTCTCATTCTTGTTTGAGGGCGACACGTTCAGTTCCCAGACGCTGTTTTTCCAGGCAGAAAGTGCAAGGACTGTGCTGAATACTGGGTTCCCAACGGCCGAGTTCCTCGAAAACGCCGACTATACGGACCTGTTGGCTTTCTGGAATGGGGCGTTTGGCGACAATGATGACGCTGAAATCGGTTGCGTTGATGACACCATTGTCGTGTTTCCACCTTTCCGGTTCGACCCGGAAGCGACAGAACAAATCGGGTTCGTCCTGTTCGAGGACTTCCTTTGCAGCGCATTTAACCCATTTGACTTCGAATTCGCGTTCTTCACCGCAGGTTCGGACGGTGATCAGGTCGATGCTGATGCCACCGGGGAAGCGCTCCTTGCCGCCTCCATCCGACAGGACATTGTCGGCCTTGATGCCGATGATCCCGAAGTGGAGTTCGCGGCATTCGGGAACGTTGCGGTGGCTGATGGCGAAGTGACCGGTGATGCACGGCTACGGATCAGCTTCGCAGGTCGCAGATTCGAGACCGATGCGCGCAGCTTCGACGTGTTCGAGGACCTCTCCACCCCTGTGACAGTCACCAATCAGGATGGGCTCGTACTGGCACTGTCTGAAGACGCGAACGGCGATCTCACCGGGACAATTGTGAAAGGCGAAACGACGCTAGGCACAATTTCAGAGGATAGCAGCGGCGTCGTGATCGTCACCTTCTCTGACAACAGCTTTGTAAGCCTGCTCTAAGGCTGACATTCATGTCCTGCCCGCCGCAGCGTGTGTATCCGCTGCGGCGGCAAATTTTCTGAGTAGAAGGCTTCGCCCATGCGCCTTGTTTGCCGACTGGCCAGCATTGTGTCTTCACTTTCCGGTGTGATCGTGGCCCCCGCGTACGGAGACGTCGCTTTAGAGGGCGAGAGCTTAAGCTT
The DNA here is from genome assembly GCA_038527085.1 of Pseudomonadota bacterium. Classification (GTDB taxonomy): domain Bacteria; phylum Pseudomonadota; class Alphaproteobacteria; order Caulobacterales; family Hyphomonadaceae; genus UBA5336. The sequence continues at coordinate 7,499 of JBCBGD010000091.1, forward strand.
TTCTGACACACTCGACATCGCCGCGATACTGGATGGCATAGAGGGCGGGAGCTTTGAGCGGGGCGAGAACAGTTTTACCCACAATGAAGTCGCGCTCACCGTCCGCCGGGGCGGGTTCGAGGCCAGCCTTCTGACCCGTTATGATTACGTCGCCGAGTACACCGAGGATACCGGTGAGCTCATTTACGAGGTCAACAATGATGTCCCGATCGTGGCAGGACAGTATGATCTGTCCATCGAACTCAATGAGGCCTGGACCAGCGGGATCAGGGTTGGATACCGCCACGAACTTATCGATGGGGTCGGTGTGTCGGCAAGGATCAGCGGACTTTTCGGGCACCAGATCACCGACGGCAGCTTCGAAGGTGTGGGCGATGCGGTGGTCGATGAAGGTCTCGGGCTCAGCGGAGATCTCGATTATTTCTACACCAATCCGCTACTGTTCGACCCGGACTCCGATGCGCCATCCGGAGTGGGCTATGCTGTGGATCTTGGCATTGACTGGAAAATCAATGACCGGGTCGAACTCGACGTTCAGGTTCGTGATCTGTTTGCTGAGATCTTCTGGTCGGACGCCGCGCGCACCGTGGCCGATGTCGACACCCAAACGTTCGAATTTGATGATGACGGCCTGCTAATCGTGCGTCCAACCATTTCGGGGCAGTTCTCCAACGAAGATCACACTCAGAGGCTGCAAACGCGGGTTCACGCCGATGCTGAAATTGAACTGACAGAGCGCTGGCGCGCAGGTCAGACCCTTTTTGCCGCGCGCGATGAAATGCTTTCGGAGACGCGCCTTGCCTACAAGGCGTTTAAGGAATTTGAGGTTTCGGCCCATGCAGAGTGGCGAACAGGCGCGTTAGGTTTGGGGCTTCGTTGGCACGGTCTCGAATTGCAGATTGCGTCTGACGAGTTCGACCCCAGCGAAGCGAAGTATCTGCGCGCCAGCGCGGTTTTGCGGGTGGAGTTCTAGTCTGGCACTACCTAGTCTGTATGTGCCTGCCTCAAGCACTGTTTTTCCGGGAAGGCCCTCCGACAAGAAAAGACCGCGCAATTGGCCTTTTTTGTCGACCATGTTAATGATGGCTCAGGCTCAGTGGGCTGAGTGCGGGCGATTGAATTACTCTTTACGCTCCGCGATACTCGGACTTTACCCTCTTGGTCGCTATCATCGTCCACTCTCTTGCCCAAGCTATGGACGCGTTCGAATAGATAGCTGGCATCAAGGCCCAAGATACAACGTCCGGGGTCCAGCGCAGCCCGGTCATTCTTCAATAGGGCTACAGGGATTGAAATGGGCAAAAACGGCCGCTTCGGAGCCCGAAGTCTTTGACCGCTCCATGACCCATGGAGGGCCTTCGCGCCAAGCTCCGCCACTCACTCCACTACCCGCGCTGTCCCCTCAAGCACCTCGACCCTCTCGGCTCGGTTGCCGAAGGCTTCGAACAGGAAGGCTTCGGTGCCGGTGAGCCAGGCCTGGCCGGGCAGGGCGGCGAGTTCGTCGTAGAGGGCAGCGCGCCGGTCTGTGTCGAGGTGGGCAGCCGCCTCGTCCAGCAACAGGAAGGGCGTCGGGCCATCC
>JBCBGD010000092.1:0-3365 GCA_038527085.1 Pseudomonadota bacterium
TTCTTCGAGCCGCCAACCGCGTAGCGCTTCAAACAGGCCCTGGTCGCGGCCAGACAGCTGCTCTGCAACGCCGCCCCTGGCGGCCTTGCGCTTGGTCCGCGCCCTGCGCTCTGCTGGGTCAGTCTTAAGGCGAACTTCACCTTCGCCTTTCCAGAGCGCCCTGACGGCATCCGTGTCACCGAGACCAATGACCGGGCGCATCGCATCTCCCTTTTCCTTCAAGAGACCCGAGAACAGAAGTTCGTCGAAGACGGCGCGCCATCCCACCGCCGAAAGGCCTTCGCCCACGCCATAGGTCGACTGGACCGAGAGTGACTCGTCGAACTCGTCCTTGGCCTCACCGCGCAGATGCGCGATCAGGCGGCCCCGCCCGATGCGTTCGCCAGTTCTGGCGGCGGCGGCAGTCGCCATCTTGGCCCACTCGGTCGCGTCGAAGCCGGCTCCGGTCTCCTCGGTGCAGGCGTCGCAAACGCCACAAGGCTCGGCGTCTGTTTCGCCGAAGTACTGACGCACAGCCTGGCGCCTGCAGGCACTGCCGTTCAGGAACGCAAACAGCTGGCGTGTCTTGCCGGCCTGTACGCGCTTGATCTCTTCAGGCGCATCGGCCTCCTGAGCCCAAGAGAGGGAGCGGCGCATGTCCGTTGGGCCGAACAGGGCGACCGCCTCGGCAGGCTCGCCATCGCGCCCGGCCCGGCCCACTTCCTGCCAGTAGGCCTCGATGGTCTTGGGCGGATCGGCATGGATGACAAAGCGCACGTCCGGCTTGTCCACGCCCATGCCAAACGCCACCGTGGCGCACATCGTTAAGCCGTCTTCGAGCAGGAAGCGGCGCTGGCGCGCGGCGCGCACCTCCGCGTCCAATCCTGCATGGTAGGCAAGCGCAGGACAGCCCGCCTTCGTGAGCGCCTCGGCGAGCTTCTCCGTTCCATCGCGCGTGGCGGCGTAAACAATGCCGGATCGCCCCTCGCGGGCTTTCACAAGTGAGACAATGCGTGAAGTCCGATCACCCTGCTTGGGCTCTGCAGCGAGCTGAAGGTTGGGGCGATCAAAGCTCGCCACTTGGACGGCCGGGTCGGTCAGGTCCAGCTGGGCGAGGATGTCATCGCGTGTGCGTTCGTCCGCCGTGGCTGTCACCGCGATCCGCGGAACGCCTGGGAACAGGGTCTTGAGACGTCCAAGGGCACGGTAATCAGGCCGGAAATCATGGCCCCACTGGCTGACGCAGTGAGCCTCGTCGATGGCAATCAGGCTGAGGTACATGTCTGCCAAGGCATCGCCAAGGCGCGTGGCCAGCGCTTCCGGTGAGACATATATCAGGTCCATCTCGCCAGCCCGGGCCGCAGCCAGGGCCTCGCCTCGCGCGGCTGGGTCCATGGAACTGTCAAGACGCTCGGCGCGCACGCCCAGAGCCTTCAGCGCGTCGACCTGATCGGCCATCAACGCAATGAGGGGCGAGACCACCAGCCCGCACCCCTCGCGGACCAAAGCCGGGATCTGGTAACAGAGCGACTTGCCCCCACCGGTTGGCAGAATGGCCATGACATCCTTGCCCGCCAGTACATCGGCGATCACGGCCTCCTGAAGGCCACGGAACGCGCCGTATCCATAAACGCGTTGGAGCAGGTCGCGTGCAGTATCGATGGAGGGCTGGCTCATGTCTGGAAAGTGCCGGGACTCGGCGCGCATGGGCAAGTCGGCTCACCTCCGAACCGTTCATGTCTGTGGAAAAAAGTTGGCGATGGCGACGCCGCACACGCTCCGCGAGAACTGCGACAGCCTGGCACACAGCCGAAAGATGCGCCATGGCGCCACATTCGGGGAAATCCCTATCCCCGGCTTCTTCCCTGCGCGCCAGAAGGGTCTCCTCGCTACAGAAGGGACCTCCCAATGAAACGCACACTCCTCAGCGCGCTCATGCTTGTCGGCGCAGCCGTGCCGGCCCTGCCTGCCATGGCCGATGACAATCCCTGGCAGATCCGTGGCCGCGTGATCGGCGTCTTGCCCGATGAAAGTGCAGACCTCTCCGTCAGCGGCGCTGCTCTGGCTGGCAGTGTCGATATCAATGACCAGTATGTGCCTGAACTCGACATCACCTATTTCTTCACCGACAACATTGCTGCAGAGCTGATCCTGGCGGTGACGCCACACGATGTTGACGCGATTAACGTCACTGTGCCGGGCGCGCTGGACAATGCGACGGTGCCCTTGGGCGATGTCTGGTTGCTGCCGCCGACGCTGACCCTGCAATATCACTTCAAGAATGACAGCCAGCTGACGCCCTATGTGGGCGCCGGCGTGAACGCCACGTTCTTTTTCAACGAGGATGAGGGCGATGTGGCTGATGGCATTGAGTACGATCCCTCGGTCGGCTTCGCGCTCCAGGCAGGCATCGATTACGACCTCGACGGTGTTGAAGGTGGGTGGCTGCTGAACGCCGATATCAAGAAGGTCTGGATCAATCCTGACGTGACCGTGGATTTTACCACGGCACTTGGCGCTACGGTCGATGCGGAAGTCGACATCGATCCGCTCATCGTCGGCATCGGTCTTGGCTACAGGTTCTAGCTGAAGACGGCGTCCATCGCCTCAACCAACAAGAGATGCCGGCGCGCCACCGCGTCGGCATCTTTGCTGTAGCCTCCTCCGAGGACTCCACAGAGCGGAACCTGCGCCGCGCGGCAGGCCTCGGCCACCATTCGATCACGCCGGTAAAGCCCGGAATTGGAAAGACCAAGCAGGCCGAGCCTGTCTTCTCTGTGAGGGTCGACGCCTGCATTGTAGAAGACAATGTCAGGGCGCGACTCCGCCAGGGTCTGCTCCAGCGCGGGTGCCAGCGCCTTCAGATAGGTGTCATCGTCAGCGCCCCGGTCCAGCCCCAGATCGAGATCAGACGGCGGTTTCTCACGCGGCCAGTTCGCTTCGCAATGCATTGAAAAGGTGAAAACACTCGGTTCGTCGGCAAAGATGCGCGCGGTGCCATCGCCATGGTGGACATCCAAGTCTATCACGGCGATCCGCTCGACTGCGGCTGCGTCTAGTAGACCACGCGACGCCACCGCAACGTCATTGAAGACGCAGAACCCCGCACCGCCTTGCTGGTCAGCATGGTGGCTTCCGCCCGCCAGATTGATCGCGCAGCCCTTGTTAAGCGCCATTTGCGCCGCGAGCCCTGTTCCGCCAACCGCAGCGCGCGAGCGGCGAGCGATGGCAGGCGTGATCTCAAAGCCGATGCGGCGCGCCGCTTTTCGGTCGAGAGACTGGCTCAGGATGGCATCCACATAGGCGGGGTCATGTGCGCCGGATAACGCTGCTGGACTGGCAAGGTCTGGCGAGATGAAGGACCGCCCCGCCGCGCGCAGCCTGTC
>JBCBGD010000092.1:3465-9013 GCA_038527085.1 Pseudomonadota bacterium
TCATGTGCGCCGGATAACGCTGCTGGACTGGCAAGGTCTGGCGAGATGAAGGACCGCCCCGCCGCGCGCAGCCTGTCAGCCACGATCGAATACTTGCGCATCGGAAAACGGTGCCCGTCAGGCACGGTTTCCGCGTCATAGGCGGAGTGATGAATGAGCGCGACCATTCAAGCGATTTAGATCTGCCCAGCAGACAAAAAATGCCCCGGCGCTGAGACCGGGGCATTTGGTATCAATCGTCGCTCAGGATCAGGAGTCGGCGCAGCCACTTTCCTCATAGGCTGTGAACGCGACCTCGTAACGCTCCTCGATCGTGCGGCAATTGTCAGGAATGTTCTCACCGAACACTTTCAACTGATCGCAGGCCTTCTGCTCATTCTCAAGCTCAAGGAATGGCGTGCGCAGCTGGAAGCACTGCAGCGCGCGCGCGGTCTGCTCCTCTGCGCGGATGAACTGCAGCCAGCCTCGACCGCCCGCATTGTTTGCCTGGCGGAACGCCTCTTTGGCGCCCTCAACATCATCACGCTCGTAGCGGGACTGGCCGATCAAGGTCCACACGGTACCGCGGTCTTTCACGCCGCCCGCATTGAGCGCCTGGGTCAAGGCCGCCTCGGTCTGATCCCAGTCTTTCAGCTCAGCGTAAGAGCGGCCAAGACGCTCAAACATCTCGCCCGAATTGCGCATTTGGGCCGCCTCGCGGATCACCGGGATCGCGCGCTCAAACTCGCGGGCCACTTGGTAGAGGTTGGCGAGCAGTTCCATGCGCTCGTAGGTCTTTTCGATCCGGCCTGCGTTCATCTCCTTCTCGAGAATTTTCGCAGATTGGAACGGCACGTCGAACTGGTTGTAGAAGTTTACGACGCGCATGATTTCATCCTCGGTCTGGAGGATGCCGCCAAGATACATCGCCTTTTGCACTTCAAAGGCTCTGCGCTGGTTGCCGGCCTGGAAATAGTCTCCCGCAATTGCGTCCCACAGACGACGCTCATTTGGGTTGCGCTGCAGCAGAGTCTCAAGAAGCTGGGCCTTCTTCGCAAGCTGGCCCGTCTCGTCGTAGAGATAGATCAGGAAGTCATAGACTTCACGCTCGGCGTTCGGTCCGTCTTCGCGGAAGACTTCCTCAGCCCAGCGCAGCGCCTGGCGGTTGTCGTTGGCCTTGTGGTTCAAAACCGCCAACTGCCATTTCTGGGTCCGGTCAGGCTGACCACCGGCCTGCATCCAGAGGTTCATGTACCTCAGCGCATCAGACAGGTTCTCGCTGCTCATATGGAGCTGGGAAATATTGTAGTAGGTCTTGGCAATCTCGGCCTGGGGCACATACCCCCGCTGGATTGCTGTTTCCAGGTCGCGAACAGCGCCCGGATAATCATCGGTTTCAACCTTCACCGCCGCTGAGAGGCGAAGCACCGCGCCCTCTTCGTAGCAGTTTAGTTCCATGGCGCGCAGCTCATTCAGCTTTGCCAGCGCCGCCGCTGGATTCTCGTTCACCAACAGCTCGTTTTCAGCTTGCAGGTAGATCTGCCCGCTCTTCGACGTGAATTCAGTGGTTTCACATGACTGCGCCAATGCGGGCGCCGCGCCCAAGGCGGTCATTGCACATGCCGCCATCAAGCCTTTGATCATGGATTTCAATGCCATGGTGTCTCACTCCTTATCTGCGCCTGCGCGCAGTTTGTTTCAACAAACCGGAAACTTCCGCGGGTTTCAAGCGGGCGCACGAGTAAACTTACCGTTTTTCTGCATCGTTGCGCGGCATAATCAATCTGCATCTCGCTTAACATGACATTGATGCGGCCCAGCGCTCGGACAAGCCTCATTCTGCATCCCCACCGCCTGGGGACGAATCCCTGCGATCACGGCGCGATTGTAGCGCCGACAGCAGGCGTGCGGCCTTTTCCTGCTGACCAGTCTGGCCGTACAGAAAGATGAGGAAGTTGTAGACCTCCTCGTCGGCGCCTGGACCGTCATCCTCAAAGACCTGCTCCGCCCATTGCAGGGCCGTCGCGTCATCACCTGACTTCTGGTTGATCACGGCAAGCCGCCATTTCTGATCTCGATCGGGAACACCACCCAACTCCACCCACCTGTTCAGGTAGGCTGCCGCCTGCCGATACTCTCTGAGGCTCATGTGAAGTTGGGCGATATTGTATTGAGTCTTCACCGCCTCCTCGTTCGACATATACCCTCTCGCCATTGCCGTCTTCAGATCCTGAATCGCGCCAGCATAATCCTCGCCGCTTTCGACTTTTACGGCAGCTGAGAGACGCAGAACGGCGCCCTCCTCATAGCAATTCAATGTGCCTGCGCGCAGCTGGTTGAGGTAAGCCAGCGCCTGCGCGGGATTCTCGTCCCTCAAGAGTGCATTTTCGGCGCTGAGGTAGATTTGCCCGGATTGCTTGCCAAATCCCGTTGCCTCACAGCTTTGGGCGACGCTCGTGCCAGGGCCAAACAGAAACGCGCCAAGGCTCAGTATGCTAACCGCTAGCGTTCGGGCGAAATGACCTTCAAGAGGGGTCCCCACAGGTTCAGCCCTCCAGCCTGAAGTCTAGCGGATAGACCACATTCCGGCGCTCAACGGCTTGGCCGCGTACGATTTTGGGAAAGAACCGGACCCTCGCCACAGCCTGTTCAGCGGCGCGCGCAAAGCCGATATCCGTGCAATCGGCATCAATATCCACCGGTTCTCCGCGGGCATTGACGTTGAAGCGAACTTCGCAGGCGCCTTCGACACCTCGCTCCGCCATACGTCGCGGAAATTGAGGCAGGGGCGGGCTGATCGGCTGTGCATTACGCTCGTCAATGACAATCGGCGACACAACAAGTTCGTCTATGCGATCATAGTCGAGTTCCGCAGGCGCCGCGCCCTGAATGTTGGGGGTTGGCAGGTCGATGTCGGACTTAGAAGTTGAGAGCTTTGGCGGCGGAGGTGGCGGCATTGCATCCGCAAGGCGTTGCGGCGGTGATCGCGGCGAACGGCGCGCCTCGCTGACCTGCTCGCTTGGCGTGATGGACGCCAATTCGCGCACGTCCTTGGCGGAAGGCTCGGTGAACTCCGCTTGGATCAGCCGCCCCATGAAAAAGCACAGCGCTGCGGTGATGCCGGCAGCAGGCAGCATGACCGCGAGGCGACCGAGCCGGTCGCGCGTTCGTGCTTTCTGGCCACCGTTGCGTTCAATGCCTTCTTCCTCGCGCTCACTCATAACAACGCTCCCTCATTTTTTTATCATAACTGCGCCGTGCGGATGACCTTGCGTCAACTCTGAAATCATATGGAAAAACCCCGGCGCGCTCGGCACCGGGGTTTTGCGAAAAATATTCGAGCGCAACTAGCCGTCGAGATTGAACACCAGTGGATAGACCACGTTGCGCCGTTCAAGCGCCTGACCCCTGACGATCTTCGGCGCAAACCTCACGCGGCTCACGGCCCGCTCGGCCTCGCGTCTGAAGACACTATCGGAGCAATTGGCTTGAACGTTAAAGGGCTCGCCGCGCGCATTCACGTCGAAACGCACTTCGCATTCGCCCTCGATCCCGCGTTCGGCAGCACGCGTCGGATACTGCACGACGGGCGGACTGATCGGCTGTGCGTCACGATCTGAAATTGCGACAGGATCGATCGCGATGGACTGGACCCGGTCAAAGTTCAGCTCTGTCGGTGCTGCGCCCTGAATGTTCGGGGTCGGCAGGTCGATGTCCGATTTTGACGAGGACAGTTTCGGCGGAGGCGGCGGTTTGTCCGCCGATGCCAGCCTTTGCGGCCGCGACCGCGACGTGCGCCGGATTTCCTGGCTTTGCTCCGATGGCGTAATCGCTTCCAGAACGCGCTGTTCCTTGCCTTCGGGCTCAATGAACTCCTGGGAAATGATGCGTCCCATGAAGATCAAAAGGCCCAGCACGATTGCGATTGCGATCGGTGCTGCAATGGCCAGGCGGATGACAGAATTGTTCATATTCGTCTCCTTAATCCTGCTCGGTGGACACGTTTACACGCGTCACATTTTCAAGGTCACGGATCGTTTCCAGGAAGCCGACCATCGCACCGGCAGGAGCTTTGTTATCGGCCTGAAGCACCAGTTCGCCCTTGGCATTGCCCTTACGCATCTCCCGGATCGTAAACTCGACCTCGTTCGGCTCGATCAGCTTGTCATCAATATAGATGTCGCCATTTTCATCGATCGCGACCAGGATCGCGAGCGGCGTGACCCGCTCATCATTGTCGACATCCTGGCGCGAGATTTCCACGCCGGGCTCACTGATGAACTTCGCCGTCACGATAAAGAAGATAAGAAGGATGAACACCACGTCCAGCATCGGGGTGAGGTTGACATCATCCCCTTCGCTCTCGTTTCCGGATCCACCACGTCTGCGTCTTGCCATAGTGGTTTCCTCCTATTCGCCGCTCAGGACGATGTTCACAGGCGTGGCCTGGGCCGAATAAGCCTGGTCGCGGATGTTGATGATCACGCCAGACTCTGCATCGCGATCGGCTTGAATGATCACGGCGCTTTCGGGATTCTCAGCCTTCAACCGTTCGATGTTCGGCCGCACCGAACCGATATCGGCAACACGACCATTCACGCGGATCAGGTTTTCGCTGTTCACGTAAATAATAATCGTCGGCGCCGCATCTGGCGGTGGGGGCGTGTCGGAAGGCGGCGGTGGCGGCTCAAGCGCAATCGCCTGCTCCTCTGTGAACACCGCCGTCACGATGAAAAAGATCAGGAGGATGAATACCACGTCCAGCATGGGCGTGAGATCGACCTCTGCCTCTTCAGGCTTTCTCAGGGATCGTCCGCGCATCAGCCAATCTCCAATTCATCGTCAACGGCCTGAACCAGGCGATTGGCCTTGCGCATCATGCCTGAGGCAAACGGAATGCCGGTGATCGACACCACCATCCCTGCCATGGTCGGAATGGTGGCGCGTGACACGCCCCCGGCCATGGCCTGAGCATCGGCACCGTCGGTCAGCGCCATGATGTCGAACACCGTCACCATGCCTGTCACCGTCCCCAGCAGGCCGAGGAGCGGCGCGAGCGCCACGGTGGCCTTGGCAAGGATGATGTTGTTCTCGGCCTTCTGGCGCACTTCCGAGACAATCTTGTCGCGAACCCAGTGTGCGAATGCTGACTTGCGGTCGGAGCGCGAACGCCACTCCTCTACGGCATCATTTGCCACCGCTCTGTGCGCGACGTGGAAGTAGAACAGCCGTTCCAGGATCAGGGCCCACATGAAGAATGTAGTCACCGCGATCAGCAGGAGGACGGGTCCACCCCGGTCGAGGAATTCCTGAATCTCACCGATCATAGGAACCCTCTCTCGCGCAAGGTGAGTGTGATGGCGATCATTAGGCCATCGCTCCGCGACGTTCGCTTTCTGCACGCTCCGCAACGAGGCCAGCAGCCTGCTCGTCGAGCATTTGCTGGTTACCACGGGCCATGGCGGCCGAGATCGCGTGCAGAAGGATCAGCGGGATGGCTGCGAGCAGACCAAGCACCGTGGTCACGAGGGCCACCGAGATACCACCAGCCATAAGCTGCGGGTCACCG
>JBCBGD010000093.1:0-9005 GCA_038527085.1 Pseudomonadota bacterium
GGAGGTCTGGGGCGAGGCACCGGTGCCGCCGACATTGCCAGCGATAAGGATGACGTCGGCCTTCGCCTTCGCCACGCCGGCCGCCACCGTGCCAACCCCCGAACGCGCCACGAGCTTCACGCAGACGCGGGCCTCAGGATTGATCTGTTTCAGGTCATAGATCAGCTGTGCCAGGTCTTCGATGGAATAGATGTCGTGGTGGGGTGGCGGGGAGATCAACGTCACGCCAGGCGTCGCATGGCGGTTCTTCGCAATGAACTCAGTGACCTTGAAGCCTGGAAGCTGCCCTCCCTCACCTGGCTTCGCGCCCTGTGCGACCTTGATTTCGATCTCGCGGCACTGGTTCAGATACTCCGCAGTTACGCCGAAGCGTCCGCTGGCGACCTGTTTGACCGCCGAATTCATGTTGTCGCCATTCGGAAGGGGCGTGTAGCGCTCGCGCACCTCGCCGCCCTCACCGGAGACAGACTTCGCGCCGATCCGGTTCATCGCCACATTCAGTGTGCCGTGGGCCTCGGGCGAGAGCGCGCCAAGCGACATGCCAGGCGTGACGAACCGCTTGCGGATTTCGTTGATCGACTGGATGTCTTCGACAGGAATGGCGCGGCCAGCGGGTTTGAAATCCAGCAAGTCGCGCAGCTGAATCGGCGTGCGTCCATTCACGGCGCTCGCATACTTCTTGAAGACTTCGAAATTGCCGGTGTCGCAAGCGGCCTGCAGCGTGTGGATCAGGTTGCCGTCCAGCGCATGGGGTTCAGAGCGCGCGCGCAAGCGATAAAAGCCACCAATCGGAAGCGAAACAACGTCTTCGTCGAATGCCTTTTCGTGGCGGCCGACGACATTCTCTTCGATGCCCGCAAGACCGAGGCCTGAAATGCGGCTGGTCATGCCGGGGAAGTAGTCAGCGACAAGCGCGCGAGAGAGGCCAAGGGCTTCGAAATTGTATCCTCCGCGATAGGACGAGATGACGGAAATGCCCATCTTGGAGAGGATTTTCAGAAGCCCGCCTTCAATCGCCTGCTTGTAGTTGAGGACAGCCTGTCCCAACGAAACATCACCATAAAGGCCCTTTTCGTGGCGTTCTGCGATGCTTTCCTGGGCGAGATAAGCGTTCACGCAGGTCGCGCCGACACCGACCAGTACGGCGAAATAGTGCGTGTCCAGGCACTCGGCCGAGCGCACTGTGATCGAGCAGAAGGTGCGCAAGCCCTGTAACACCAGGTGTCCGTGCACGGCGCCCGTCGCCAGGATCATCGGGATGGCCGCGCGCCCTTCACTGGCATGCTCATCTGTCAGCACGAGGTGCTCGTGACCCGCGCGGACAGCGTCCTCGGCCTCGCTGCGGATGCGGTCCAGTGCTTCTTTCAAGACCTGACCATTTCCGGTTGCAGCGTCGGCATCGAAGGTGCAGTCGATTTCGGTGACCTGCTTTCCAAGCAGATTGCGCAAGCGCTCATACATGCCCGTGGTCAGCACGGGGCTTTCGAGCACGAACACGTCCTGCTGGGTCTCGTCGGTGGCGAGTACGTTGCCGAGATTCTTGAACCGCGTTTTCAGGCTCATCACCCGGTCTTCGCGCAGCGGGTCGATGGGCGGATTGGTGACCTGGCTGAAATTCTGGCGGAAGAAATGGCTGAGCGGCCTGAACTCATCGCTGAGAACGGCAGGCGCTGTGTCATCGCCCATTGAGCCAACGGCTTCTTTCCCAGCCTCGACCATCGGTGAAAGGATGAGTTCCAGCGTTTCCAGCGTGAACCCCGCCGCGGCCTGGAGTCTCAGGCGCTTCTCGGTGTCGAACATGACCGGCTCGGGACCTGGTCCAATTTCCTGATCCAGATTCCGCACCTTGCCGAGCCATTCCTCAAACGGCTGCGCGCTAGCAAGCTCATCGATGAGTTCGGTGTGCTCATAGAACCGGCCGGTTTCCAGATCCGCCGCGATCATGCCACCCGCGGGCACATGACCTTTCCGGGTCACGGTCTGCTCAGACAATGGGCACATGCCAGCTTCGCTGCCCACTGCGAGAATGTTGTCAGCCGTAAGGGCCCAGCGGAGAGGACGCAGGCCATTTCGGTCGAGGCCAGCCACCGCCCAGCGCCCGTCAAAGGCGCACACGGCAGCGGGGCCATCCCAGGGCTCCAGCACGGAATTGCAGTACGCGTAAAGCGCGGCATGCTTGTCGGGGATGATCGAGGCGCGCTTGGACCACGCCTCGGGAATCATCATGGCCTTGACCATTGGCGCGGTGCGCCCGCCCTTCACCATCATCTCGTAAACCGCGTCGAGCGCGCCTGAATCTGATGAATTCGGGGGCACGACGGGTTTCACGTCATCCACATGGCCGCCAAAGCTCTTCGATACCATGCGGATTTCGTGGGACTTCATCCAGTTGAGGTTGCCCTGAAGCGTGTTGATTTCGCCGTTGTGGGCAAGGACGCGGAAGGGTTGGGCAAGGCTCCACTGGGGAAACGTATTGGTTGAATAGCGCTGGTGATAAATCGCAAAGGCGCTTTCAAACCGCTCGTCCTGCAGGTCGAGGTAAAACGCGTCGATGTCCTGGGCCAGGAACATGCCCTTGTAGATGAGTGATTTCTGGCTGAGCGAGCAGATGTAGAACTGCGGGATGCCGGCTTCGCGGGCGCGGCGCTCGATCCGGCGGCGGCAGATGTACAGCGCGCGCTCCAGTTCCTCGTCTGAACGGTCTCGGTCATCGCGGAACATGATCTGTTCGATCTCTGGGCGCGTGTCGGCCGCTTTCTGTCCGATGACGGAGACATCCACCGGCGGTTGGCGCCAGCCGTAAATGTAAAACCCGAAGTGCAGGATTTCGGTTTCGACGATGGCGCGCGCGGCTTCCTGCATCGACAGATCCGTGCGCGGCAGAAAGATCTGACCGACGCAGACATCGATTTCGGGGCGCGGATGACCGGCCCGCTCGACCTGTTCAGCGAAGAAGTCCTGGGGCACCTGAATGCGGATGCCCGCCCCGTCGCCGGTCTTGCCGTCGGCATCGACCGCGCCGCGGTGCCAGACATTCTTCAGAGCGCGAATGCCCATCTCGACGATTTCCCGCCGGGGGCGCCCGTCCAATGCGGCCACAAGGCCAACACCGCAGGCATCACGCTCATGGCCCGGATCATAAGCATGGGCCTCGATCAGGCGCTGGCGGTTGGCGAGGTAAGAATCGATGGATCGCGTCATTTTTTGTTTTTCTTTGCCATGTAGTCTTCAAAGCGCTTCATCATTTCGGCGCCGGTAAACCGCGGCGCGTTTGTGTCGAAGCGATAATAGTCGGGCTGCTCGTCGACGAAGATTTCCTCGTGGATGGCCAGTCCCTTTGGCAGGTCAAAGAGGCCAGCTTGGGCTCCGTGTGGCGCGTCTTCGCCCTTCAGTTTATAGAAGAGCGTCGTGCCACAGATTTTGCAGAAGGCGCGCTCGGCCCAGTCCGAACTTTCATAGACGCTGACGTGATCCTCACCAGCCACAACATGAGCGCGGTCGTCAAACATCACCGCCATCCCCGGCGAACCATGCCAGTGAAGACACATGTCGCAGTGGCAAATCTCGATCTTTGGTGAGCCGCGACCTTCAAGCCTCACGGCGCCGCAAAGGCAGTGTCCCTCATAGGTTTCCGGCACAACGCCCTCCTACTCCGCAGCGACGAGCGGTGCGTCGGCTTCGGCCATTTCACGCATATAGGCGTGCATGGCATCAGCGGCATCGCGGCCATCCTTGATCGCCCAAACAACCAAGGACGCACCACGCACGATGTCGCCAGCAGCAAACACGCCTTTGAGGTTTGTCATCATCGACGCGAAATCGATCCGCACCGCGCCCCATCGATTGACTGTCAGTGTCGGCTCGTCCCAGAGCATGGGAAGGTCTTCCGGATCGAAGCCCAGTGCCTTGATGACCATGTCGGCCTTCACGTCGAATGTGTCGCCAGTCTTCTCAGGCGCCTGGCGGCCAGACGCATCGACCGGGCCAAGTTTCATGCGCGAGGCACGAACGGCTTTCAGCTTGCCGGCCTTCGTGTCGAGAATGGCTTCGGGCGCGGCCAGCCATTCGAACTTCACGCCCTCTTCCTCGGCGTTTTCCACTTCGCGCTGGGAGCCCGGCATGTTGGTCCGGTCACGGCGATAGAGGCAGGTCACCGACTTTGCGCCCTGGCGGACGGCGGTACGAACGCAGTCCATCGCCGTGTCGCCGCCGCCGATCACCACCACACGCTTGCCTTCTGCATTGAGCGTGCCGTCATCCCAGGTCGCCACCTTGTCGCCGAAGCCCTTGCGGTTTGAAGCGGTGAGGAAGTCCAGCGCGGCGAACACAGATGTGTGCCCGACGCCAGGCGCTTTCAGATCACGTGCTTTGTAGACGCCCGTGGCGATGAGGACGCTGTCATGGCGCGCGCGCAGGTCTGGGAATGAGAGGTCGGAACCAATCTCCGTGTTGTATTCGAACGCGATACCTGCCTCTTCAAGACGCTGAAGGCGCCGCTCAACCACATGCTTCTCAAGTTTGAAGCCGGGGATCCCATAGGTCAGAAGGCCGCCGCCGCGATCGTAGCGATCATAAACCGTGACGTCATAGCCCTTTCGGCGCAGCTCCTCAGCCGCCGCAAGCCCTGCAGGTCCCGCCCCAATGATGCCAGCCGATTGTCCGCGCGGGCGGCCCGGCTTGATCGGGCGCACCCAGCCATTGTCCCAGGCGGTTTCGGTGATGTGCTTTTCCATCGCACCGATGGTGACCGTGCCATGACCAGACTGCTCGATCGTGCAGATACCCTCGCAGAGCCGGTCTTGCGGGCAGATGCGCCCACAGATTTCGGGCATGTTGTTGGTCGCTGAACTGACCTGATAGGCTTCTTCCATGCGTCCCTCGGCCGCCAGCATCAGCCAATCTGGGATATTGTTCTGGAGCGGGCAACCCTGCTGACAGAATGGAACACCGCATTGGCTACAACGCCCGGCTTGGGCAGCGGCGGTCTCTGACGAAAAGGTCTCGTAGATCTCGTCGAAGTCGCTCGCCCGCCTGGCAACGGCGCGCTTGTCCGGCATGGACCGGTCAACACGCGTGAATTTCAGCATTTTCTGCGCCATTGTGCTTCGCCTTTTGGGTAGGAATGCCTTATTACGGCAAAGATGTCTGCCAGACAAGGCAATTTCTTCCGTTATATATAAATTCGATACTAATTATTCTTGCGGATGATTATTGTGGGAGGAGGCCTCGCGGCTCTTCTGGCGCGATAGATATCAATATAAATTGTAATACTTCGGTCTTGTTCCCGGCATAGAAGCTGCCTATCACGACAACCTGCGCTTGCGATCCGCGCCATAAGAGGACACCGCGCTTCCATGTCATTGTTGCAACTGGTCCTCCTGTCGATTGTGCAGGGCATCACAGAATGGCTGCCGATCTCATCGTCGGCGCATCTGATCCTGATGCATGACTGGTTCGGGACGACCGAAGAAAGCCTGCTGATAGATGTGATGGCGCATTTGGGCACGCTGTTCGCGATGATTGCTTACTTCCGAAAGGACGTCTGGGCCGCCCTTATCGGCGGTTTCGAACTCCTCGGCATCGGACGCCAGGCGGGCAACCGCCTGTCCGAGCGCGCCCGGCTCGCACTCTTCATTCTGATTGCCACACCATTTGGCCTAGCCGCCGGGCTCCTCTTTCTGGCCTCGGGCGAGTCTTTGCAAACGCTTTTACGCAGCCCCGAAACCATCGCCATCGCCACCATAGTCTTTGGAATGGCGCTTTGGGCGGGTGATGTATTGGGCAAGCGCGTGCGCGTTCAGGAGGAAATGCTGCCGCGCGACGCCATGATCATTGGCGCTTCCCAGATGCTGGCCTTCATCCCAGGCACATCCCGCTCAGGCATCACCATGACGGCGGCGCTGCTTCTCGGATTCAAGCGAACGGAAGCGGCGCGGTTCGCGATGCTACTGTCGGGACCTCTGATCGTTGCTGGCGGCCTTCTGGCCTTCATCGGCCTTGCCACTGGCGGAGAGGCTGGCGCCAGCCTCGGTGATGGCTTGATCGTCGCCGCGCTTTCCTTCGTGTCGGGCTATGTGGCGATCTGGGGCCTCATGGCCCTGCTCGAGCGGATGAGCTTCCTGCCCTTTGTGATTTACCGCTTCTTGCTCGGCGGGGCCATTCTCGCCACCAGCCCCACCTTCGCCAGCATTCTGGGCTGAGTTCAGGCCCACGCAGCGCGAGCGCACAACGCGAAAAGTGGCGCAAGGCATGACGAATTCATCGCCCGTCCCTGCGCCACCCCTCCGCAAACGCGTCCCTCGCCTGCGTGAGCCTTTGCTGAAAGTGATTAAACGCTCGAATACTGTTCCTTAAGCGAAGGTAATGGGGCAGGGCGATGGCGGATTCTAAACTGTGCGTAATATTGCCATTAGCCGTAACTCCGACGCGCGCTGGACACGGCCTCCCACGTGGGGCAGGTGCGGGCCATGAGACCTTACGCTTCGCGCCTCTGCGCCCCGCTTCTTTTACTTGCTTGTCTGATGATCACGGCGTGCGGCAACTCACCCGTAGACACCAAGAAGGCCTTGCCAGAGCCCTTCGGAGATCTGTCGACAGTTTACCATGGCGGGGTCATCTACACCGGTAATCCGGACCAGCCGGTGGCGGGCATTGTCATGGTGGATACGGGCGGACGCATACTCGACGTGGTCGGCTACCTTGAAGCCGAGACCTACGACTTGCCAGCGAGCGCGGAGCGGATCGACCTCGGCGGCGCATTCATGTTCCCGGGCTTTGTCGACTCCCATGCCCATCTCTCCGGCATCGGCGAACGTGAACTCAGCCTCGATCTCGCGGACACCGCGTCGATTGCAGAATTGGTCACCCGCATCGGAGCTGAAGTCCAGAACATGCCCGCTGGACGCGTCGTTGTGGGGCGTGGCTGGATCGAGACAGGCTGGCCGGAAGGGCGCATGCCCACGGCAGCTGATCTGGACGCCGTTTCGCTAGACCATCCCGTGATCCTCGCGCGCGCCGACGGCCACGCCATGGTGGTGAATTCCGCCGCACTCGAAGCATCAGGCATCACGGCCGAGACCGCAGACCCCGACGGTGGGCGCGTCGAGCGCGACGGCGCAGGCAACGCGACGGGCATCCTGATCGACGCAGCCATGGGCCTTGTGGCACCGCTGATCGCAGAGCCCACAGAGGCCGACCTCATTGCGAAACTGACGACCGGCGCTGAGGTCTACGCCCGGCGCGGCTGGACCGGGCTGCACAACATGTCTGTTTCTGCGGCCGAGGCGCGCCTGATGGAGCGGCTCGACCTGGAAGGCCGACTGCCGATCCGCGTGCACAATGGCCTGGATCCCCAAGCCTTCGACATCGCTGCAGCCCGCGCCCATGGCACAGACACGGTCACCAACCGCGCGGTGAAACTCTACATGGACGGCGCGCTCGGCTCGCGCGGGGCACAACTGATCGCGCCCTATGCCGACCGGCCCGGTGAGCGCGGGCTCAGCCTCACCAGCGATGCCGAGCTGCGCGATTACATGGACAGCGCCGCCGAGGCCAATGTTCAGCTCGCCATCCATGCCATTGGAGACCTCGCCAATCGCCGCGTTTTGGAGGCTTGCGAAGAGACAGGTCTCTGCGAAGGGCACCGTTGGCGGATCGAGCATGCCCAGATCATAGCACCCGAAGACCTATCTCGCCTTTCGGCCAATGATCTGATCGCCTCAATGCAGCCCTCCCATGCCATCGGGGACCTGTTCTTCGCGCCAGACAGACTGGGCCTTGATCGCCTTGAAGGCGCCTATGCATGGGCAGATCTTCTGGCTGAGGGAACAGTGATAGCGGGTGGGTCTGATGCACCCGTCGAGGTGGGCTCGCCGCTGATCGAGTTCTACGCCGCTGTGGCGCGCACCAGCCTTGATGGCTTTCAGGGCGCGGGCTGGCATCCCGAACAGGCCGTGATGCGCGAGGACGCGCTTGCCATGTTCACGTCGGCTCCGGCATTCGCGAGCTTTCAGGAAGACGATCTCGGCACGATCGAGGTGGGCAAATGGGCTGATTTCACCGTGTTTGATCGCGATCTCATGACGATCCCCGCGGAAGAGATTCTGGAGACGGAAACCGTCATGACCGTGGTGGCGGGCGACATTGTCTGGCAGCGCGGCGAGTAAGCGTCTGTGGCCTCTGACGACCCGACTTCGCTCGATCCAGATGATTGGGGCGCCTTTCGTGCTCGCGCTCACGAAACGCTCGATCGCGCGCTCGATCATATGCAAGGCGCCCGCGATTGCCGCGTCTGGATCCCTGTGCCTGAAGATGTGCGCCAGTCCCTGAATTCACCGTTGCCGCGCTCGCCAAGCGACGCGGACACCGCCATGACCGACATCTTGCCCCACGGTGTCGGCAACACCCACCCACGCTTCTTTGGCTGGGTTCACGGGAGCGGAACACCCGCGCAGATCCTCCCAGTCATGGTCGAAGCCGCCATGAACGCCAATTGCGGTGGACGCGACCATGTCGGCCTGCTCGTTGAGCGGCAGGTCATCACCTGGATGGCCGAGCTGTTCGGTTTTCCTTCCAGCGCGGGTGGTCTGGTCGTCTCTGGAACCAGCATGGCCACGCTCATCGCGCTGAAGGCGGCGCGCGATGCAGCGCTAGGAGGCGCAAGCCGGAGCGACGGCCTCTCCGCCGCAAAGCTGGTCGGCTACACATCGTCCGAGGCCCATTCCTGTGTGGCGCGCGCCTTTGACATGCTCGGGCTGGGCACGACTGCACTTCGCAGGGTTCCCGTGAACGGCGCGTTTGAAATGGATATTGGCGGGCTGCAGCAGGCGATCGAGGCGGACCGGCAAGCGGGGCTCACACCGTTTTGCATCATCGCCACTGCCGGAACGGTGAATACCGGCGCGATCGATGATCTCGCCGCCATAGCGGACATCGCCTCAGAAGCTGGACTCTGGTTACATGTGGACGGCGCTTTCGGTGCGTGCGCGCAGACGGCCCCCGCTCTT
>JBCBGD010000094.1:0-8898 GCA_038527085.1 Pseudomonadota bacterium
GTGCCGGTGACCGCAATCGACCGGTTTGAGCCACGGCCTGAGCCGGAACTGCTGGATCGCTCGATGTCTGCGGACCACTCGCACCTTCAGCCGATAGCCGCGCTTTGGAATGGTCTCGATGATCTCCTCGACCGCTCCGGCGTCGCGGAAGGCCTTCCGCAACACGGAGATGGCGCGGCTCAGGCTGTCATCCCCGCCGTGCTCAAGGTGCCAGACGTCTTCGATGAGCAGGTCGCGAGACACAACGTCGCCAGCATGTTCCGCCAGCAGGCACAGAACATCCATGATGCGTGGCTCAAGGGTGATCGTCCCACGAGTGCCTCTGATGAGATTGCGCTGGGGCTCGGCATCGATCGGGCCGAGCGCGAAGGCCTCTGGTATTGTCTTGCAAGAACCATCCACGATCGAGATCCCCCGACTACAGAAGTAGATTAACAGCGCAATGGGGCGTCACAAGGGCAAGTCTCCAAGAAAAACTCTCAAAGAAACAATGACCTCAGATAAACATCAGGAAAATATCAAGTCTCGGTCACTTCTCCACAAGGACGCGGCCCGGCGCCGCGGTCAGTCTCGCTTCACAGCACACGCCGCTGTCCACGCCAACCTACGGAGACTTACCCATGATCACGCTCTTCAAAGCCACCCTCGCCGGAACCGCCCTCGTTGCCCTGGCCGGCACTGCCGCTGCCGAGGCCACCTTCTCGGCCGATTTCACATACTCGGAAACGGCCCCCGTCCAGGTGACCTACACAGCCTTCGAGCGCACCGCGAAACGCGCATGCCGGGCAGAGATGCGCGACATTCGCCAGCTCGGTGCTCGTATGAAGATGGAGCAGTCCTGCACCGCCCAGTTGCTCGCGCAAGCCGTTGAAGCCACCCGCAGTGACGTCCTGATTGCCTATCACGACCAGCGCACGGGCCCCCAAGCTACTCGCCGCCAGTTCGCAGGCGTTTCCCAGTAGGAGCGATTTGCACTGGTTCCCCGAGTAGGAACTGCCCACCTCGAAGGCGAGCGCGCAATCCCCCGCGTGCTCGCCTCTTTTTTGATAATTGCCGAAGGGTTACTTCGCCGCGAACACTTCGCCGTCCGGTTCGCCGATATCGTCGACGGGGCGCACCTTCAGGCCGGTCACCTGGTTCCGGTTCCGGCGCAGGATATCGAACTGGTAGCCATGGAAAACAAAGCACTGGCCCGGTTCCGGAATGGTCTGCGCGCCGTGGATGACGAGGCCTGCCACGGTCACCGCGCCGTCATCGGGCAGGTTCCAACCGCGCGCGCGATTGAGATCGCGGATCGGTACCCAGCCATCGACATTGACGCTGCCGTCGGGCTGGGGTCGCACGCCCTGCACCGTGGCGTCATGCTCGTCGCGGATGTCGCCGACGATCTCTTCCAGAATGTCCTCCAGCGTCACCAGGCCTTGCAGCGCGCCGTATTCGTCAACCACGAGGGAGAAGTGGCTGCGCCGTGACAGGAACTGGTCAAGCTGGTCCTGCACGGATGTGGTTTCCGGCACGAACCAGGGCTCACGGATAATCTCGTCGATTTCCAATTCGTCGAGGTCATTGCCCTGGGCGGCCATGGCGCGCAGGAGGTCCTTGGCGTGCAGCACGCCGACGATCTCATCTGGATTGCCCCTGTGCAGCGGAAGGCGCGTGTGCGGGCTGGCAAGCGCCTGCATGACAAGCTCGCGCGGGCCGTCTTCGAGATCGAGCATGTTGATGTTCTTGCGGTGGATCATCACGTCCTCGACGTTGAGCTCTTTCAGCTCCAGCGCGCCGACCAGGCGATGGCGGTCTTCGGACGCCATCTCGCCTTCGGAGTGGTGATAATCCACAACCCCGCGGATTTCCTCGTCGAACGTGACGGCTTCTCCGGCCTCCTTCACGCCAAGGGCGCGCAGGGTCGTGTTCACAATCGCCTGGATGCCGATCACCATCCAGCCAACGCCCCTCTTCAACCAGCCGATGGGACGCGCCACGCTGCGCGCCATGTCGTCGGGCCGGGTGATGGCATAGGTTTTCGGCAGTACCTCGGCAAAAACCAGCACGAGCACAGTCATGATGCCCGTCGCCAGCGCCATGGCGAGGCCGCCCTGTCCGAAAAGGGAGATGAACAAGCTGGTCGCGAGCGCCGAGGCCAGAATGTTGACCAGGTTGTTGCCCAGCAGGATCGCGCCGATCAGGCCTTCCTTGTCTTCCAGCAGCTTGTTGACCGCTGCCGCGCGCGGGTCGCCATCCTTCTCCAGCGCATGCATGCGCGATCGCGACGCGGCCGTGAGGGAGGTTTCCGATCCTGAGAAAAAGCCCGACAGGCTGAGTAGGAAGATGATGGCAATCGCCGTTCCGATGATCATGTGTGTTTGTGGCCGCTAGGGCCTCGCTTCTTCTGTGAGAAATTCCTCGACGTCACTTAGGTTGGCGTCGGGATGGATGAAAGCCTTGCCGATGCCCCTGGCAAGAATGAGGGGTACGGCGTTGCCCCTCGCCTTCTTGTCCTGGCGCATGTGTTTGACCAGTTGGCCTGGAGGATATGGACCGCCCGCGAGCGCCGGAAGGCGCGTTGAAAGGCCCGCCGCATTTAGCACGGTTTCGGCGCGCGCGGCGTCGGCGGCTGACATCAGACCCTGTCTGACGGAATAGCGCAGCGCCAAAGCCATGCCGCAGGCCACGGCCTCCCCGTGAAGGAGGTCCGGCCCATAGCCGTTTTCCGCTTCCAGGGCGTGACCGAAGGTGTGGCCAAGGTTCAAGAGCGCGCGTACCCCACCTTCGCGCTCATCCTGGGCCACGATCCGCGCTTTTGCTTCGCACGAGCGCGCAATCGCCTCGCCCAGCGTGCCTGGCTCCAGCGCGGTGACGGCCGCGCCATGGGTCTCCAGCCATGCGAAGAAGTCTGCATCTCCCAGCAGGCCGTATTTGACGATCTCGGCATAGCCAGCCGCGCGCTCGCGCTCTGGCAGTGTGGCGAGCAACTCCGTGTCGATGACGACTGCGCGTGGCTGGTAGAACGCGCCGACGAGGTTCTTGCCCTGGCGAGTGTTAATCGCTGTCTTTCCGCCAACGGAACTGTCGACCTGTGACAGCAGCGTGGTGGGCACCTGAACGAGGCCCATGCCCCGCTTCATAAGCGCAGCTGCGAGGCCGGCCAGATCGCCAATCACACCGCCCCCGAAAGCGACAAGCACGTCGGCCCGGTTTGCGCCGGCATCCAGCAACCAATCCAGTGTGGCTTCAAGCTCGGCCCAGGATTTCGACGCCTCACCCGCCGGAATAATCCTCGCCTCTGCTTTCAGGCCTGCGGCTGACAGGTGCGCCTCCAGTGTGCCGAGATGATGACCCGCCACGTTCTCGTCGGTCAGGACGAAGACCCGGGGGCTCTTCACCATGTGCGACAGGGTCGGGCCGAGCGTTGAGAGCAGCTTCGGTCCGATGGAGATGTCGTAGCTTCGTGTCCCGAGATCGACTTTGACGACCCGCAACATGTCCGTGGCGTCAGCCATTGCCGGTCCAGCCCTCCAGAGCGGTGATGATGGCCTTCACGGTTTCGCTGTGCGGGCCGTCCACGCTGGTCACTGAGAGGTCGGCCTGGCTGTAGATCGGCTCGCGCTCCTGAAACAGTTTAGTCAGCACGCCTTTCGGATCCGGCGCACGCAGCAGGGGCCGCGTGTCACGGCGCGAGACGCGTTTCCAGATTGTCTCAAGATCGGCGTTCAGCCATACCGTGATGGCCTTTTCCCTCAGAACTGCGCGGGTTTCAGGATCAAGATACGCCCCGCCACCCGTGGCCAGCACGTGGGGCTTTCCGTCGAGCAGCCTGGCCAGCACCTTGCGCTCGCCCCTGCGGAACTCCGCCTCGCCATGAATTGAGAAGATATCCGCGATCGAAAGTCCGGCGGCTTTCTCAATCTCGACGTCACTGTCGTAGAACTCGCGGCCAAGCTTTGAAGCGAGCCTTCTGCCGACGGTGGATTTGCCCGCGCCCATCAGGCCCACAAGGGCGATGGTGCGTTTTGCATATGACGCCTCATTGCTGCCGGGATTGTCCAGCGAATCTGTGTCTGCGCTCATGGTCTTTTCGCGTGTCACTCTACTGCTCTATATGGGGGCAGTGGATGGGGCAATGGAAGAGGCCGATTTCGCCGTCGCGGCGATGACGGGCCATAACGTAATGTCGGGGCGTGAGCCATGAAGAAGTTTCTCGCATTTCTCTTGATCGTCTTGCTGGCCGTGGGCGGTGCCGCCTTCTGGCTTGCCGGGCAAGCCACTGCGAACAAGCCAGAGCCCGGCGAAGTGCGCATCGAGGTTGAGAATGTTCTGTAAAGTCAGAGCCCTTGCGGCAAGCGCGTTTGCAGCACTGGCGGTCGCTGCGGGCGCTGCGGCGCAGGTTGAAGAATTCGAGATGGGCAGTCTCGGCGACATTGATCCGTTCGGGCGCGGCTATCTTGAGGCAGGCGAGACCGCCATGCCCACGAACATGTGGAAGGCCTCGCGCACGGAGGATCTTCTTCCGCTGATGCGGCAGGTGCGCACGCGCCAGCTCACCCCTGCCGAGCGTACCCTGCTGCGCCGCGTTGTGCTGTCGCCTGCAGCCCGCCCGGAAGGCGAGCGCGCCAATGACGTGTTGGGAGAGCGCGCGCGTATTCTCTATGAGCTTGGCGAGGCCGATGCCGCCTCCGACCTGCTCAGCCGTCTGGACGACAATCCGCGCGGGCTGAATGCGGCAGAGCTTTCGGTCGATCTCCAATTTGCACTCGGCAACGAGGCCACCGCCTGCCGCCAACTCGTGACCGAAACCCGCGAAGGCCCCTACTGGGCCAAAGTGCGGGCGGTCTGCGCCGTGCTGCAGAAGAACGTGCCTGCCGCTGAATTGGCCGTGGAATTGGCGCAGGCCCAGGGCGTGGAGGACGAGTGGTTCTTTGATGCTGTCTTTGCAGCTTCGCTTGAGGAGCCGCCAGAGCTCGCCGCGCGCTTTGACACCGGGCTGAACCTCGCCTTGTCCGCTGCGCTTGGACTTGAACCGGCGACGAATGCCATCGCCACATCCCGCCCGGATCTCGCCGCCGCCATTGCGCAGCGCCAGACCCTGCCTTTGTCCATCCGCGTGCCGGCCGCAGGCGTGGCCGCCGAGGCCGGACTCCTGGACGGAAATGCCCATCGCAATCTCTATCGCAACCTTGTGCGGGCGGAAGGCTTCGAGCCGCAAAGACCCATCGAGCTTGCCATCGCCTCTTTCGAGGACGCAGAGGCGAGCGCTGAGGACCGCGCGCGGCGCCTCTCCATGGCGCTGCGCTCTTCTTCTGGAAATCCGGCGCGCTTCGGGGCCGCGGCCCGTTTGTTCGAACGCAATCTGGAACGCGTGAGCCGCACCGAGGACACCGCGCGCCATGCGCTCATCTTCGCCCGGGCGGAGATCGCCAATGGCGACCTTGAGACCGCTGCTTCATGGGTGCGTGTCACAGGCCTAGAGAATGCCCCGGAGCCTGATGCGTTCGATGTGGCCTTCGTCAAATCTGTGCTGGTGCTGGCTGGCGAGGACGCCAGTACGGCCGAGCTTCGCGAACTGTCAGAGGAGCTGATCCGGTCCGCCGAAACCACTGAGCAGAAAGCCATGGCCGCACGCATGTTTGCGCTCTGGACGGCGAAGAAAATCGCCCCGCCCGCCTCAGCGCGAACCTTCATGTCGGCGGCCAGTGAGGAGACCGGAACACGCGGAGAGGAATGGCGCATGTTGGCCATCCGCGCAGCGGCCGAGGCCGATGCGGCCGGTGAGGTGGTGGTGGCGACGCTTGCGCTGACGCTTGGAGATCCGACGAGCCTTGCCGTGCCTGACCTCGTGGTCATTCTCGACAGCCTCAATCAGATCGGTGCATCGGATGCGGCGGACATGCTGGCGCTGGAAGCCAGCGGGTACTGGAAATCGCCGCGTTAGTCCGGCTTGCGGGCAGCTTTCTCTGCAAGACCTGATGTGCCCTGGCGCGCAGCGAGGGCGGCTGCGACATCGTCCAGCGCAATGCCGCGCGAACGCAGGGCTACAGTCAGGTGATAAAGCAAGTCTGCCGCTTCCGAGGCGACTTCATCGTCACCTTCCGAGGCGATGGCGAGTGCCAGTTCGACAGCCTCTTCGCCGAGCTTCTTCGCGCATTTCGCAGGGCCCTTCGAGAGAAGTTTTGCCGTGTAGGATTCTGTCGGGTCAGAGCCTGCGCGGGCGTCCACCGTTTGTGCGAGGTGATCTAGGGCTGCGAAAAACTCCGCGGGCGATCCGAGCGGCTTGTGTTTCTTGCTCATGGCCTGGCCTCCTGGAACGCTCGCACGGGGGCGCCTGCGCGGGCCAGCGCCCGGCGCGCCTCTGCCAAGCTCACTTCTCCAAAGTGGAAGATCGACGCGGCCAGCACAGCGCTTGCGCCGCCTTCGAGCACCGCAGGCGCGAAATCGTCAGCCGAGCCCGCCCCACCAGAGGCGATGACCGGAATGTTCACGGCGTCCGTGACCGCCTGCAACATCGGAATGTCGAAGCCTGACTTGGTGCCGTCCTTGTCCATGCTGGTGAGCAGGATTTCGCCTGCGCCGAGGGCTTCGGCCTGTTTGGCATGCTCGACCGCGTCCACGCCTGAAGATTTGCGCCCGCCATGGGTGTAGACCGTGTAGCCGCCGTCTTCCTTGCGCGCATCGATGGCCACGACCACGCACTGGCGCCCGACCCGCGCGGCGCAAGCAGAGATGACCTTCGGGTCGGCGACGGCGGCGGAATTGATCGCCACCTTGTCGGCCCCTGCACGCAAAAGCGTGACCATGTCGTCTGGCGTGCGAACACCGCCGCCGACAGTGAGCGGCATGAAGCACTGCTCGGCCGTGCGCGTGACCACGTCGAGCATGGTGCCGCGCTCTTCATGGCTCGCGGTGATGTCGAGGAAGCAAAGTTCATCCGCGCCGGCGGCATCATAGGCGCGGGCAAGCTCAACCGGGTCTCCCGCGTCGCGAAGGTCGACAAAGTTCACGCCCTTCACGGTACGCCCGTCTTTCACGTCGAGGCAGGGGATGATGCGCGTTTTCAGCATGGGCGAGGCTGTAGGGGATGCGCGCGGATTTGGGAAGGGCAGGGCGGTTGCGCTGTGAGGGCTGACGGCGTAAGCCGCGCCGATGCAAAGCGTTGCACTGATCGACTACAGCTCTGGAAACGTCCATTCCGCAGAGCGCGCCTTGGCCGAGGCGGCGCGTCTGGCTGACGTTTCGGTAGAGGTCGAATTGACGGCGGATCCTGAGGTGATTGCGAAAGCGGACCGCATCGTGCTGCCAGGCGTTGGTCATTTCGCCCAGTGCAAGGCAGCACTTGAAGCGCGCGAGGGCGTAATCGAGGCGATGGAGCAGTCGGTGTTCAACCGCGCGACGCCGTTTCTCGGCATATGTGTCGGCATGCAGCTGCTGGCTGATTTCAGCTTCGAGGACGGCGAGGCGGCCGGGCTTGGCTGGGTGCATGGCGCAGTGCGGGCCATCGACCCTGGCCCTGGCCATCCGGTTCCACACATGGGCTGGAACGCGCTCGACCTTTTGCACGAACACCATGTGCTCTCGGGCCTCGGACCCGATCCGCACGTCTATTTCGTGCACTCTTATGCGCTGTCGCCAGAGAATGAGAACCACATCGCGGCGGTCACCGAGTATGGTCGGCCAATTGTGGCGGCGGTGGCGCGCGACACGATCTTCGGCACACAGTTCCATCCAGAAAAGAGCCAGCGCGTGGGGCTGAAACTCTTGTCCAACTTCCTCACCTGGGCGCCCTGATGAGTTTCACCCTGTATCCCGCTATCGACCTCAAAGACGGGGCCTGTGTGCGCCTGATCCGGGGCGAAATGGATCAGGCCACAGCGTTCAATGACGATCCCGCCGACCAGGCCGCGCGGTTTGAGGCGATGGGCTTCGATCATCTCCATGTCGTCGACCTGAACGGCGCCTTTGCGGGCACAAGCGCCAATGGCGAGGCGGTGCGCGCGATTTTGAAGGCTACGAACGCACCCGTGCAACTTGGCGGTGGGATCAGAACGCGCGCGCAGATCGATGCATGGCTGGAGGCCGGGATTGCCCGGGTCATCCTTGGCACGGCGGCGTTGCGCGATCCTGACCTGGTACGGGCGGCCGCGCGCGACCTGCCCGGGCGAGTCGTTGTCGGCATCGACGCCAAGGACGGGCGTGTGGCCGTGGAAGGTTGGGCCGAGACTTCGGACATGTTGGCGGTGGATCTCGCCAAGGCGTTCGAAGGCTGCGGCGTGGCCGCAATCATTGCCACAGACATTGGCCGTGACGGGTTGAAAACCGGGGTGAATGTCGAGTTTACCCGCGAATTGGCGGAGTCGGTCTCCATTCCGGTCATCGCCAGCGGCGGCGTCGCCAGCGTGGCCGACATCACGGCCCTGCGCAGTGCAGGCGGCCCGCGTCCGATTGCAGGCTGTATCCTCGGGCGCGCACTTTACGATGGTGACATCGAGCCGCGCGCGGCTGTCGAGGCGGCGTCGGGCTAAACTGCCAGCCGCTCCCACGGGCCTGTGATGGCATAGGTCGCGCCAGGCGTCTGGATGTTCACGAACAGGGTCGAGCCGTCGGGTGACCAGCACGCGCCCGCGAATTCACCGCCCTCCGGATGGGGGTTCTCGGCAATGGTGTAGAGACGGCCATCGGGCGTCAGGCCGTGGACGCGGCAGGCGCGGTCCGCGTCCTCGCAGATTGTGAGATGGCCCCAGGGGCTGGCGACGATGTTGTCGCAATAATCAAGGTCAGAGGCCGACTGGCTTTCATAATGCAGCGTCAGCATGCCCGGTGCGTCGGCTTCGCGCGCCGTGCCTTCATAGGGGCTGGGAGCGTAGCGCCAGATCTGGCCGACCTTGGCCGCGCCGCCATTTGTGCAGG
>JBCBGD010000095.1:0-387 GCA_038527085.1 Pseudomonadota bacterium
CGAAATCGCGGACATTCTCGGCCTCGAACACCCAGGTCTTGGTGCCCGTTGGATTGGAGCTTTCATTCTCCAGCGCCTCTTCCGGCGAGACGATGAAGACCGGGCTGTCGGCATCCTCAGCCTCTTCCAGCCGTTCGATCTGCTCCTCGGTCAGGACGTCCTCGGGGTTCTCCAGCACACCTGTGGACGAGACGATGTGGTCGTCGGGCACCGTGATCTCGACGCGGTAATCGCCAAACTCCAGCGTGAACTCGCCACGGCCGAGGAACTCCTTGTTGTGCCAGCCCTCATAGTCTGAATAGGCGACCATGCGCGGATACCATAGGGCGACGAGGAAGATGTCGTTGCCGCCTTCACGCTCATCATCGGGAAAGTGCTCATAACCAG
>JBCBGD010000095.1:397-8776 GCA_038527085.1 Pseudomonadota bacterium
CGCCGACATGTTATCGCCATCGACCAGATTGTATTCCCACTCGATCGAGAATTCGGTCGAGAGACCCGGCGCCAACGGCTCTTCAAGGTCGATCCGCATCAGCGTTCCGACGATGGTGCGGTCCATCTCCTGGCCGTTCTCGTCCTCGACCGAAGTGATGTCATAACCGAAGTCGATATCTTCCATCAGCTGCATGATGCGAAGCTGGCGCAGGCTCATGCGCGGCCCGCCAGAGCTTCCCGGCGTGGAGGTGGTGCGCCCTGCGCCACTCATGTCTCCGCCAAACGTTGCGGTGGTGTTGTACATGCTGTCGGGATCAAACCGGTTCTGATCGAGCTGAAGCCACAGGTAACGCAGCGTGTTGGAGGAATTGTTGGTGTACTCGATGGTCGCTTCGGCCGTGAGGCGGCGAGCACCCTCGTCAAGCTCGACTTCGATGTCGTAATCGGCGCGCTGCTGCCAATAGGCAAAGCCAGGCTCGCCTGAGGCCGTGCGGTAGATGTTGGGCGTGGGGAGTACTTCATCGAGCTGGCGGAACTTGTCCTCGAAGTCGCCCTTAGACTGCTCGATGCCCTGGGCAGTTGCCGTACCGACCGCCACAAAAATTGCCGCCAGCAGCGCCCCAGCGCCCCGTCTCCAACCCGACATACCGTTTCCTCGCAAAGCCACACTCTGAGCCTGCAACAATGGACAGAGCCGTAAAGATTGCGTCAAGCCGGTTCGCCTGAGACGCGCTTGCATTTATGCATGGCCCAAGGCAGAAGCCACTGCATGGACTGGGACAAGCTCAAATCCTTCCACGCCGCCGCAGAAGCCGGTAGCCTGACCGCCGCCGGCGAGCGCCTCGGTATTTCACAGTCTGCCGTCTCGCGCCAGATCGCGGCGCTTGAGGAACATCTCGGCGTATCCTTGTTCCAGCGCCATGCTCGCGGCCTTGTGCTCACCGATGCGGGCCACACACTCCATAGTTCGACCAAGAACATGGCCGCCGCCGCCGCGACTGCCAATTCGGCGCTTCAGGACCAGCAGGACACGCCTCAAGGCGAGCTTGTGGTCACTGCGCCCGTCGCTTTCGGATCGACGTGGCTGGTGCCACGGCTCGGCAAGTTCATGGACGCCTACCCGGACCTTCAGCTGGACCTGCGCCTGGACGACCGCGAATACGATCTTCTCAAGCTCGAGGCCGAATGCGCCATCCGCCTCTGGGCGGCCGACAAGGCCGATCTCATCCAGCGCAAACTGGCGTCGGTGGAAACCTCGCTCTACGCAGCGCCGTCCTATCTGGAGCGCTTTGGCACGCCCCAGACGCCGGACGACCTTGAAAACCATCGCATCATCGGCTTTCGCCAGGAGGGCGCACCGTCACAGATGCAGATCATGAATTTTGCGCGGCAACTCGGGCGCGATGACGATCTCCCCCGCAAGGCGGCCCTGCAGGTCAACAACGTGTTCGCCATGCTGCGCGCGGTGGAAGCCGGCCTCGGGATCGCAGACGTGCCTGACTATATGGCTGCCACCGTGCCAGGGCTGGTGAAGATCCTTGAGAACCAGACTGGGCCTGGCTTCGACCTCTATTTCATCTACCCGAGCGACCTGCGCCGCTCCAAGCGGATCGCCACTTTCCGGGATTTCCTGACAGCGGAAATCGAAGCGCTACGAAAAACAGCCCTAACGGATCAGAATTAGCAGCGCAAATCAGATATGTTTTAGCGCATGCCTAAACTGACATGTCCGACTTGTTCTGCAGGGCTGTTCGACTATTTAAAATCCCAAGAGCCGCGGTCCCCGGCCTTACCCAATCTCCTCCGATTGGGCGTTTCCTCCCCAGAGGGACCCACCTTATGCCGGGCGCCTTAAATGGCTGCCCGGCTTTTTCTTTTTGATTTCGCCCGTTCTAAAGGCTGGAGCGAAGCATCCACGCGGTTTTCTCGGCGATCGTCGCGCGCTGGACGAACAGATCGACCGAAACCTCGTCACCTGCCTCTTCCGCGATCTTGATCCCGGCTTTGGCAGCCTTTGAGACGGCCTCATGTCCACGCGCCAGGTTCGCGATCATTGCATCCGCATCGGGCACGCCATTGTCAGGCTTGATGGTGGCCTCTGCCATCATCTCGTCGCTGGAGCCCGGCGCGAAGTGCCCAAGGGCGCGCACACGCTCAGCAATTTCATCAAGCGCGTTCCAAAGTTCGGTGTACTGCTCCATGAAAAGCGCGTGGAGCGAGGAAAACCGCGGCCCCGTAACATTCCAGTGATAACCATGGGTCTTCACGTACAGCGCGTAGGTTTCTCCCAGAAGCACCTTGAGCGCGGCTGCCGAGTTTTCGCGCTGTTGATCCGTCATTCCGATTTCGATGGTCATTGCCCTTCTCCTTTGAAGCTGGCCCATTGAACGTCAGATGGAGATCCATCGCGCCCACCACCAATCAAATTTAAGCGGACGCCTCATAGAGAGGACCAATGAGACGGTCACCTAGGTGAGATTTTCGCAATATCTCTGGATCCGTTTCAGTGCCTCCTCCAGCGCCTCGGTCGACGTCGCATAAGACACTCGAAATGCTGGCGACAGACCGAACGCGGCCCCATGTACCACGGCGACCTTTTCAACCTCCAAGAGGTCTTCCGCAAAGTCCTGGTCCGTTTCGATCACACGGCCGGATGGGCTTTTCCGCCCGATCACGCCGGAGCATTCAGGATAGACGTAGAAAGCGCCATTCGGCGTTTGGCAGGTGAGCCCCTTGGCTGCGTTGAGCCCTTCGACAACGAGATCCCGGCGCGCCTTGAAGGTCTCATTTCGCCCGGCCAGGAAGTCGTGCTGGCCATTCAGCGCCGTGACCGCCGCCCACTGGCTGATCGAACAGGGATTGGAGGTCGACTGGCTCATCACCTTGCGCATCGCCGTGATCAGCCATTCCGGCCCGCCAGCATAGCCGATGCGCCAGCCGGTCATGGAATAGGCCTTGGAGACGCCGTTCATGGTGAGGGTGCGGTCATAGAGTGACGGCGTGACCTGCGCGATGGTGTGATAGGCGAGCCCATCATAGAGGATGTGCTCATACATATCGTCGGTGAGCACCATGACGTGGGGATGGCGCTCGAGCACCTCGCCGAGGGCCGCGAGTTCCTCCCTGGAATACACAGCACCCGTGGGATTGGACGGTGAGTTAAGGACGAGCCACTTCGTCTTGTCGGTGATCGCCTCTTCAAGCGCCTCTGCCGACATCTTGTAGCCCGTGTTCGGCCCGCACGGCACGATCACCGGCGATCCACCGCAAAGACGCACCATTTCAGGGTAGCTCACCCAATAAGGCGCCGGAATCACAACCTCGTCGCCCTCATCAATCGTCGCCATGAAGGCATTGATCAACACAGCCTTGCCGCCCGGCGAGACGTTGATCTGGGACGTTGCGTACTCCAAATCATTGTCGCGCTTGAATTTTTCGGCGATCGCCTCTTTCAGCTCAGGTATGCCGTCGGCTGGCGTGTAGGTCGTCTTGTTGGCATTGATCGCGTCGATGCCCGCCGCCTTGATGTGGTCCGGTGTCGGAAAATCCGGTTCTCCCGCGCCAAGGCCGATCACGTCGTGCCCTTCGCGTTTCAGCTGCGCGGCCTTTGTGGTTACGGCAATTGTCGCTGAGGGTTGAACGCGTTGGATGGCCTGGGAGAGCATGGGTGCCGTCATGACGGTGTCCTGTGGAGCTGTAATTAGCTCTCTTTCGACCACATCCGAGCGGGAGTTGGAAAGAGTTTTATCGATACAATTAAGCGTGCGCTAAGCGCCATGGGTTAGGGTACGCCATGGTGAAGTCCCAACGCGGGACGAGCTGAGGACGCCGTCAATGTCAGTGACCGCAAACATGCGCACCGCGAAACGCGATTTCCAGGCGTTTCTCGACTGGACCCAGGAGACCCTGGCCAGCCTTTCGCCCGCGCAACAGGTGCTGGCGATCTGCATCTTTTGCCTGGTCATCTTCTGGCTCACCATTCTCCGCCCCGGCAAATACAAGGACGACGACAGCGCCATGGGCCGCCAGTTCAACATGGCGCTCTGCATCGTCATGATTTTTGGGCTCGGGGTCGGTTTCCTGCTCACGCCCAACATTTCCAGCCTGGGCAATCTCATCAGCTGACCCTCGAAACTCCGGCGTCGGCATCGTAAATAGACCCGATGGCCGACTCGCAGACTTCAGCTCCCGCGCCCAAGCGCGGCATTGAGGTGATCAAGGACAACCTCTCGCGCCTGCCGCCCCGGCCAGGCGTCTACCGCATGTACGGCGCCGACCAGGAGGTACTCTATGTCGGCAAGGCGAAGAATCTGAAGAACCGGGTCAGCAACTATACCCGCCTTGGCGGGCACACCCAGCGCATCGCGCGGATGATCTCGCTCACGGCCTCCATGGAGTTCGTGGTCACCGAAACAGAGACCGAGGCGCTCCTTCTCGAAGCCAATCTGATCAAGCGCTTCAAGCCGCGCTTCAACATCCTGCTGCGCGACGACAAGTCGTTTCCCTACATTCTGATCCGCCGAGACCATGAGGCGCCCCAGATACTGAAGTATCGCGGCGAGAAGCGCGACCGGGGCGACTATTTCGGCCCATTCGCCAGTGCCAATGCCGTGATGCGCACGCTGGACACGCTGCAGAAGGCTTTCCTGCTCCGCACTTGTGAGGACAGCGTGTATTCGGTCCGCTCGCGCCCTTGCATGCTGCACCAGATCAAACGTTGCGCCGCGCCCTGCACCGGCGAAATCAGCATCGAGGAGTACCAGGCTCTGGCCGACCAGGCGGCAGACTTTCTGCGCGGCAAGTCTGCAGAGCTGCAGGACCGCCTCGCCGCTGAGATGGACACGGCCGCCGAGGCAATGGAGTTCGAGACCGCCGCCAAACTGCGCGACCGGATCCGAGCCCTGAGCGTGGTGCGCGCCAGCCAGGACGTGAACCCCGATGGTATCGAAGAAGCCGACGTCTTCGCTTTTGCCCGCGACGGCGGAGCCTCCTGCGTGCAGGTCTTCTTCATCCGCGCGGGGCAGAACTGGGGCACATCGGTCCACTTCCCCAAGCACGAAGACGACCAGAGCGACGCTGAAATCTTCGCGGCCTTCCTTGTCCAGTTCTACGACAAGCGCCCCGCCCCGCGCCTGATCCTGACCAGTGAAGCGCCGGACCAGTGCGAGCTGATTGCCGAAGCCCTCGAACTGCGCGCCCCGCACAAGGTAGCGATACATACGCCACAGCGAGGCGCCAAGCGCGACCTGGTCGGCGAGGCGCATCGCAATGCCAAGGAAGCGCTAGCCCGGAAACTGGCGGAAGCCGCCAGTCAGGCCAGGCTGCTGAAAGAAGTTCAGAAGGCATTCGACCTCGAGCACGAACCGCGCCGCATCGAGGTCTACGACAACTCCCACATTCAAGGCTCGAACGCTGTTGGAGGCATGGTGGTCGCTGGCCCTGACGGCTTCGACAAACAGCAGTACCGCAAGTTCAACATCAAGGATGAAGACCTCGAACCGGGCGACGATTACGGCATGATGCGCGAGGTCATGCGGCGGCGATTTTCAAGGCTGCTGAAGGAAGGCGAAGAGGCAGGCAAACCGATTTCCGAGCTGCCCGCCTATCCCGACCTGGTGCTGATTGACGGCGGGCTCGGCCAACTGTCTGTGGTCACCGAAACGTTGGCGGAGCTAGGCCTCACGCCCAATGACATCACGCTGGTTTCGATCGCCAAAGGCCCAGACCGCAATGCGGGCCGGGAGAAATTCTTCCGCCCCAACCGCGCGCCATTCCAGCTGCCGCCCAACGCGCCTGTGCTGTATTACCTGCAACGCCTGCGCGACGAAGCCCACCGCTGGGCGATCGGTGCGCACAGGGCCAAGCGGTCTGCCGACATCAAGAAAAATCCCCTCGACGAAATCGAGGGGATCGGACCAACACGCAAAAAGGCGCTTCTACATCGCTTTGGCTCGGCCCGCGGCGTTGCCCGGGCCAAGCTGTCAGACATCGCTGAGGTCGACGGCATAAATGCCGCCTTGGCTGAGCGAATTTATGGACACTTCCATTCGGGCTGAGGGCTTCTAATTACCCGCGTGGACGGCCGTCCGTCTGTGCAAAGTCCGTTTCCACCTCGCCGAGCCGGTCAATCGCCGCATCGATGCTGCGCTGGCGATCGAGAATGGCGGCGACCTGCGCGCGTTGTTCAATCGCGAGCCAGAGGCCCTGCACTTGAACGTCGACAACTTTCCACTCGCCACCGCGATCAAGGACACGCCAGCGCACGGTCTCAGGCGCTTGTCCCGGCATCTCGACCTGAACGGTGACGATCGAGTCCCGCTCATTGCGGTCACGGGAGCCGACAACGGTCACCTCTGCGCCGGTGAACCTGTGTGCATGGTTCTCGAATGTCGTTTCAAGGAAAGTCTCGAACGCGTCCGCGTAGGCATCCACCTTTTCGGGCGCCAGGCTGCGCGCATGGCGGCCAAGCGTGAAGCGCGCCGTGGCGTTCACATCCACAAGTTCAGTCAGCTCCTCAGAGCTCAGATCGCCTGCTGAGAGCTCGGTTGCGGCCGACG
Organism: Pseudomonadota bacterium; assembly: GCA_038527085.1. Classification (GTDB taxonomy): domain Bacteria; phylum Pseudomonadota; class Alphaproteobacteria; order Caulobacterales; family Hyphomonadaceae; genus UBA5336. Next base: position 6,957 of record JBCBGD010000095.1, read on the forward strand.
CGATAACAGCCTCAGCGTCGGGGCCCGCAAATGCGGTCTGCGCGAGAAGCGCGGCGGCGGCGGAAAGAATAGCGGTGCGAAACATCATATGCTCCAGCTCTTGTGTGTCGTGTTGACCTGCAGATGTGCAGTGTTCCTGCCAACAGAACGCGCGGCGACGGCATAGGTTCTGTTCCGTTTCGGCATAGGGGCCACCAGCCGCGTTAAGGAGATCTTAACACGACTGCAGATCGCCGCCGAGTAAACTGTGAGAAATCTGGATCGAAAAACGAACGAAAACTGCCCCGAGCGACGCGGCCCGGGGCAGGTGAGATACTTAGCTGATCAGAATGAACCGCAGCGCCTACTCCGCGGCGAGCGCGTGGGTCGGGTAGTTCGGGTTCTCGCGGTACTTCTTCATCTCGCTGCGGGCGATGGCGCGCAGGTGTACTTCGTCCGGGCCATCGGCCAGTCGTAGCGTGCGGATGCTTGAATAGGCGCGCGCCAGGCCAAAGTCAGACGTTACGCCCCCGCCGCCATGGGCCTGGATGGCATCGTCTATGATTTTCAACGCCATGCGCGGCGCGGCGACCTTGATCATGGCGATCTCGTCCTTCGCGCCTTTATTGCCCACCGTGTCCATCATGTAGGCGGCCTTGAGCGTGAGGAGACGTGTCATCTCCAACTCGGTGCGCGCCTCGCCCAAGCGCTGCTCCCAGATGGAGTGCTCGGCGACAGGCTTGCCAAACGCCTCACGCGAGAGGAGCCGGCGGGTCATTTTCTCAAGCGCCACCTCCGCTGCGCCAATGGTGCGCATGCAGTGGTGAATACGGCCCGGCCCGAGGCGCCCCTGGGCAATCTCGAACCCGCGGCCCTCGCCAAGGATCAGGTTTTCCGCCGGTACGCGCACATTATCCAGCAGCACCTCGGCATGTCCGTGGGGCGCGTCGTCATAGCCAAAGACTGGCAGCATGCGCAGGATTTTCACGCCGGGCGCGTCGGTCGGCACGAGGATCTGGCTCTGCTGGGCATGGCGCGGCGCACTCGGATCGGTCTTGCCCATGACAATGGCAATCTTGCAGCGCGGGTCGCCAAGGCCCGAACTCCACCATTTGCGGCCATTGATGACATATTCGTCGCCATCGCGCGTAATCGACGTTTCGATGTTCGTCGCATCGGAAGAAGCCACCAATGGCTCGGTCATGAGGAAGGCCGAGCGGATCTCACCCGCCATCAGAGGCTTCAGGTACTGCTCCTTCTGCGCATCGGAGCCATAGCGGTGCAGCACTTCCATATTGCCGGTGTCGGGCGCGGAGCAGTTGAACACTTCAGAGCCCCACTCGACCCGGCCCATCAGTTCAGACAGCGGCGCATATTCGGCGTTGGACAGCCCTGCGCCTTGGTATTCAGGCGTGTCGTGCTCGGCATTGGGTGGCAGGAACAGGTTCCAGAGACCATCGGCTTTTGCCTTGGCCTTGATCTCTTCAAGGATCGGCGGCACGGCCCACCGCCCGACGTCCGCATGCTGGGCCTCATAGGTCTCCTCATTCGGAAACACATGCTCCTGCATGAAGGCATCGACGCGCTCCATGTATTCCTTGGTCTTCGGGCTGTAATCGAAATGCATGGCGGCGTCCTCTCGCGTATCTTTGTTCTCTGACTGTAGGCTCCAAAGAGACTAGCGGCCACGTGGCCCTCTGACGCTCAGGTCAAATACGTAGAACGCGGCCGTTTGACGGGCCGCGCTCCAGATCTCGGTTCGTGAGCCGGAGGACTACTTCCGCCAGACCGCAGCCATGGCCGGGTCTTCTTCCTCGCCGGTGTATTTGCGAGTCTCGGCG
>JBCBGD010000096.1:0-2553 GCA_038527085.1 Pseudomonadota bacterium
GCAGCCGTGCGCACCTCGACCAGCGTGTCTTCCATTTCCTGGATGATCAGGCGGGCGATTTTTTCAGGGTTCTCGGCGCTGTCCAGCATCGCATTGATATTGGAGTTTATGATGTCACCGAAGCGGGAAAACAGTCCCATGTGTTTGGTTCCTTTCGAATGTGTGGGAGGGCAGCGGCGGGTGGCCGCAATCAGAAGAAGAAACCTCCGAGGAAGATGCCTACAGCGAAGAACATCCAGCTTTCGGCCGGACGGCTGGACAACCAGCGGCCAAATTTGCCGGGCTGGCCTGTGTCGCGGGGGGTGTAGCTGTGGTCGGTCATCTCTTTCCAGGTCTCCTTCTTGGTTGGCGGCCCCTAACCGCCCTGAGCATGCCAAAAGGATTTCAAGGACCGTGCCAGTTTGGGATTAAGTTGCTAGTGCATTGTAATTATGAGAAATAAAAATCTGAGATAGGGCTAAATCAATAGCTATAGGTAAATATAGCCAAATTTATTGGTGAAACGGACCTGTATTTATGGCATTCTTCGCCCATGCTTGGTCCCACACCGCAATTGATTGGTGAAAGCCCCGCCTGGCTTGAGGCGCTCGAACACGCCTCTCGCGTGGCGCCGCTCGACCGCCCCCTGCTCGTGATTGGCGAGCGTGGCACGGGTAAGGAGCTGATTGGCGAGCGCCTGCACTTTCTCTCGCGACGATGGGAGGGCCCCTTCGTGAAAGTGAATTGCGCGGCCCTGTCGGAGGAACTGCTCGACAGCGAACTGTTCGGCCATGAGCGCGGTGCGTTCACTGGGGCTACGGATCGCCGGGCCGGCCGCTTCGAGCTCGCAGATGGCGGCACACTGTTCCTGGACGAAATCGCTACGGCCAGCCGGAGCGTTCAGGAGAAGCTGCTCCGAGTCATCGAGTATGGCGAGTTCCAGCGCCTGGGCGACGAAAAGGTGCTCATCACCGATGTGCGCGTGATTGCGGCGACGAATGGTGACCTGCCGTCCATGGTCGAGGCGGGCGAGTTTCGCGCAGACCTGCTCGACAGGCTCGCTTTCGACGTGATCACGCTGCCGCCGCTCAGGGTGCGCGAGGGCGATGCGTCCCTGCTGGCAGATTTCTTTGCCCGGCGCATGGCGATCGAGATGGGACAGGATTTCCCAGGCTTCGCGCCGAGCGCCATTGCTGCCATCGAGTCCCATGACTGGCCGGGCAATGTGCGCGAGTTGCGCAACTTCGCACAGAGGCTGGCTCACCGTGCGATTGCGTCTGCTCCGGGCGAGCCTGTGCGCTTTGATGCGCGCGCGCTTGACCCGTTCGACTCGCCCTGGCGCCCCGAGGCGAGGAGAACAAAGGCCCCTTCCAGGCCAAAGCCTTCTTCGAAATCAGTCGAGCCGCCGCCAGGCCTGCCCGGGGACTTCGAGGCTGCAGTCGCCGCGTATGAGATGCAGATTCTAGATGCGGCGCTGGCCCAGAATGAGGGTCATCAGGGGCGAACAGCAGAAGCTCTCGGCCTCACCTACCACCAACTGCGCGGCCTGCTGAAAAAGCACGGCTATGGCAAGGGCGCTGGCAAACGCAAGGACGAGACCCCGATTCAGCGCACACAGCCCATGCCATCGATGTGACCGCTTAAGCGGTCGGCTCAGGGGCGCAGCGAGTGGCCTGGTAGTTCGGCTGGAAGAGCGTCGCGCCTGATCCTGAGAGGCCTGGGAGCGAAACCGCGCTCCAGTCGCCATTTTCGCCCAGCGCTGTGAGGGTCGCCTGCGTGTGCACAAATACGCAGCGGCCCTCCGCCCTGAAGGCAGCGATGGCAGCGCGCGCGACCTGTCCATCCCCGCGCTTTGCAGAAACCAGATGCGTGCCCGCCTTGGGTGACAGCAGGAAGTGTTCTTCAACCGTGGTCACCAACAGGGCGTCTTCAGGCAGCGTGGCAGCGGCTGTGGTGGTGATCGGCGCGTAGCGTGCGGTGCGCTGGTGTTGGCCAGCGAGATCGCTAAAGGTTGCCACGCAAGCCATGCTGACGGCAGCGCCAGTGACAAGCAGCCATCCCTGTTTGAGCCAGAGCTGGCGGCGACCGGCCGAAACGGCGAAGCTGAAAGCGACAAGCGCTGCTGCCACGATCAGGGCCGGATAGAGCAAGGTGTAGCCCGATGGGAGCGGACTGAGCCAGACTGTGGCGAGTGTGAGAAAGCCGAGAACGCCGCCTGCGATAAGACCGGAGCGACGCTGGCGCGAGCCCACGCCGCGGCAGAGGCTGGTGAATCCGTCGACAGACAGGATTGCCATGAATGGCAGCGCGGGCAGAAAGTAGCGCATGTTGAAGCTGTAGCCACCATGCCATTGCGTCAGGCTGTAGAAACCCACCACAGCGCATGAGATGAGCAGACAGAGCCCGCGCGCCGCCGTGCGCTGGCCCAGCACAAATCCGCCAACCGCAACGGCGCCGAGCACCAGCCAGGGAGACGACTGGAGGAGTGATTTCTTGTGGATGCCGAGGATCTGGATCAGGCCGTCAGCGCCAATTTGTGTCGCGCCGCGGATCTGGCTGGCGTCCATCTGCTGG
>JBCBGD010000096.1:2563-8765 GCA_038527085.1 Pseudomonadota bacterium
AGATCGACCATCAGGACATAGGCGTTCCAGACCAGCGTGCGCAGGGGTCCGGCGAGCAGGACGACTGCGCTCGCAATCATCAGGAGCGGAATGGCATAGAAAGGTGTGCGCAACTTGGAGCTTAGAGCTCTTGCGCGCGGACCTTCAGGATTGAACCAGATCGCAGCGGCCAGGACCGCCGCCAGCACGCTAAAGTGCGGCAGGTAGCGTGCGACACCGTCGGTACCCGTCTTGGGTCCATAGCTGATCGGGCTGTAGGTGCCGAACTTGTCGACATTCAGCGCCGCCGCGAGCACAATGAAAGGGAGGATGCCGAACATGAGCCAGAGCGGTGCGGAGCGTTGCCTTGGCGCGCCGAGCAGGGCGAGCCAGAACACCACGGCAATCGCCGGCATCAGAGAATCCACCCTGATCGCGATGGCAGCGCCCAGCCATAGTCCTGCAAGGATGAGGCTGATCGGATCAGCCTTTCCGCCACGGGCCAGATGGCTGGTGGCGCGCTCAACGCCTGCCATCACCAAGACGAGCGCAAACATGTGCGGCCAGATCCCCAGCGCATAGACCGGCATGAAGGTCGCAACAGCAAGTAGCCCTGCCACAAAGCGGCGGTCCAACGCGAGGCCATAGAGATGGCGCACGATCCTGAGGGTCAGCCAGAGGACGGCAAAGAAGCTGGCCGCGTTGAGAAACACCAGGCCGCGCACACCCGCCAAGCCATAGATCGGCGCGGCGATCACGCCGTAGAGCGCGGGATATTGCGGATAGACCCGGCCATCAATGCCGTGGGTGAGTTGAAGCACAAGTTCCGGTGCGCCCGCCACGCCGCCGCGTTCAGAGATGTAGAGCGTGCCCTCCTGCCAGAAGACACGCGCCATTTCGACGTAGATCATGTCGTCGATCGAAAAGGCAAAAGGGGGACGAAGGGCAGCGGCGATCACGGCGATCAGGAACAGTGCACCGACAAGGCGCAGGTCTATGTCCATGCGCTCGCGCACCAGCGCTTGCCGGTGAGACACGCTCCATTCGCCCTGTGCCAGATTGTCGACCATCGACCCGCCTCGGGAATATTCTTTGGGCAATGGCTAGCCGAAAAGCCTTCAACAGCCCCTTAACCGCCGGTTTGAAACAGCCCCAATCGCTGCAGAATTAACCGTTTATGGGGGTTTCGCGATCAGTTTCTCCTCAAACGAGTAGAAAGTGCGGCCATGACCAAACTGATCGTGCAGATCCCTTGCCTCAACGAGGCCGAGACCCTCCCACAAACCCTCGCCGATATTCCGCGCGACATTCCTGGCATCAGCCGCGTCGAGGTGCTCGTGATCGATGATGGGTCGATGGATGGCACGCGCGACATCGCCTTTGCCCATGGCGCAGACCACGTCATCAGCAACCCGGTGAACAAAGGGCTGGCCTACAGCTTCCAGCGCGGGATCGATGCCTGCCTGGCGCGCGGTGCAGACATCATCGTCAACACGGATGGCGACAACCAGTATTGCGGCGCAGACATCGCTGCGCTCGTTGCGCCCGTCCTGTCTGGCCGGGCCGATATTGTCGTTGGCGACCGTAAGACCGGGCAGATCGAGCACTTCTCGTCCCTGAAAAAGCGGCTCCAGCGATTGGGCACCACATTCGTCAGCCAGATGGCGGAGGCAGATGTGCGCGACGCCGTCAGCGGTTTTCGCGCCTTTTCCGCCGATGCGGCGCGCGCCCTCACCGTGCGTTCAAGCTTTTCCTACACCACCGAGACCCTCATTCAGGCAGGCAAGAAGCGCCTGACGATTGCGTCTGTGCCGGTCAGGACAAACCCCGTGGAACGGCCCTCGCGCCTCTTCCGGTCGATCCCCCAATTCCTGGTCCGCTCCAGCCAGACCATGGTGCGGGTCTATGCCATGTATGAGCCCCTGAAGCTGTTCTTATGGCTCGGCATTGCGTTGATGGCGCTCGGCCTCCTGCCGGTCATTCGTTTTGTTGTCCATTACCTGATGGGAGACGGGTCAGGCATGGTGCAATCGCTCATCCTTGGCGGGGTGCTGTTCCTTATGGGCGTTCTGTCGGCGATGTTCGCGATGATTGCCGACCTTGTCGCCTACAACCGCCAACTCATCGAACTTACGCTCGAGCGTGTGCGCCGAATCGATGATCGCCAGACTTTGGCCGAAGCGCAGATCGAGGAAACGCGGTTTCCCGAGCAGGAGATTCGCGCCGAACTTGAAGAGCTCCAGTCCCAGATAACGGCAGCGGGCTGAAGGCCATGGCCGCCGAGGACCGCCACACGGCAACCATCACATTCACGCGTTACCGCGAGCCAGACTGGTTGATCCTCGAAACGCTTGAGAGCCTAGCCGCACAGCGCGGCGTGTCTGGCGAGGTCATTTTCCTCGATCAGACCTGGTCGCAGGACTTCAGTCAGCGCGTCGAAGCGTTCTCGAACGCCGATCTGACTTTCAAGTGCCTGCAGTGTCCCCAACGCGGGCTTTCCCATGCGCGAAACCTGGGGATTGAGACCGCCAAGACGTCGATCGTCCTTTTCATTGATCCAGATGCCCTGGCGGACCCCCAATGGGCGCGCGAGCTGGCAGCGACGCTGGCCGGGCCCGGCGTAGCGGTCGCGGGCGCGCGCATCCTGCCGAAATGGCGCGGGCGCAAGCCGATTTTGGCCCGTTCTCGTGTGGTGCTCGACCAGTATTCACTCATCGATTTGGGCAGCGGCGAGTTCGACACGCACCGCGTTGTGGGCGCTGGCTTCGGTCTCAACACCTCGAATTGCACCGAGGAAATGTACTTCGATACAGAGCTGGGTCGCCGTGAAGGGAAACTGTTCGGCGGCGAAGAGAGCGACCTCTGTGCTCGCGTGAAGCGCGCTGGTGGCCGCGTGGTCTATTCAGGTCGCGCTGTTGTCCATCACCAGATCCTGCCTGAGCGTCTCAAGACAGGCTGGGTGCTCAATCGGCTCTATTATGCCGGGATTGGTCGCGCTGAGGGCGGCGGCGCGCCCAACCCGACGAAAAAGCCGGGCCTGTGGGATTGGCTTCTGCTGCCTCTGATCCTGCCGCCATATGGCCTCGGCTGGGTCAGGACCCGGCTGTGGCGCGCGCCCGGCTGACCACCCCAACCGCATCTGTGCGGACACCGCCAACCTTCCAGCAGACCCACCACATGGCGGCCCCGTGAAGCACCAACATGACCGATGCCGAAAGCACTGTGATTATAAGCCCAAACGCTGTGCTGGTGAACAGCAGGGTGGCGGCGTAGAGCATCGAGAACGCCCCCGACGTAAGAGCCTGAACTCGCGTTTTCCGCAGCGTGGTGAGTATCAATTCGGCGGGTCCGAAAGCAGACCGCAGTGTGAAGCCGATCCCTAGAAGAAGAACGAGCCCGACGAGGCCGGAGAAATCTTCTCCCAGGCTGGGCGCCACCCACACCGCCAAGACACTGGTCAGAGCGGTGAGCAACAGGGTGAAGGCGGCTTCACTCGTGGCAAACAGGCTTGCACGGTGTGAGATCGCGTCGCGCGCGCCGCCGTGCGCGAGGCTTGCAAACACGTGGGCGCTGCTGCGCACAAGGATCATGCGCGGGCTCTGGACAGGACCGACGAGGCGCAAGGCCATGGCCAACAGACCAACCATGGCGACATCCAGTGACGCGCCGAGGACGAGCACTTCGACACGTCCGATCGACAGGGCCATGGCTGAAGCTGCGAAGATCAGCGCGCTGCTCGCGAGGAAGCGACAGCTTTGGTCAATGTCGGTGGCGGACCAAGCCGGCATAGGAATATGCCGTATCGCCAGGCTGGCCGTGCAGAGCGCAGCCAATGCCCAGATCCCACTAAATCCAATAATAGCTGCGTCTACCGACAGACTACCGGTGTCAAGCAAGAACAGTATGGCGATCAGCATGCATCCGGGAACGCCCAAAAATTCTGGTGCCGTTCCCATCAAGGGCTTGCCGGCTCCGCGCAGTGCGGCCAAGGCGAGATAGGTTAGCGAAATTGTGCAGCCAGTAACGAGGCCCAGCGTGACAATTTCAGCTGTAAGCCCACTGAACGATACGGCTTTTGCGGTGAGGCCAGCCGCAAGTAACAAAACGATGGCGGTGTGGGCTATCCATTGTCCTGCCGCGTGGCGCGCCACACCCTTCAACCGCTCCTGCTGCCGGCTGCCGATTTCCCGCACCAGAAGCTGGTCCGATCCCATCGTCATCACCAATCCGGTGATCATGGCTATGGAGACAAAAACGGCGAACTGGCCAAAGCCATCGGCATTGAGGTGCATGCCGAGCAAAAAGGTTGTGCCGAATCCGAGGGCGAGCCCGGTGAAGCGCAAGGCTGTGATTCCGATTGCGGGCCCGGCGATTGGTCTGCTAGCCAGCGATCGGAGCGCGGAGGTCGGCGACGGGAGCGTCCCGGCGAATTCCTGCAGGGACTTCATCGCGCAACCCATCCCAGTGATTTGCCGACAGATCTCGGCACTGAGCCGAGGAGTTGCGCGGACTGCGCGCCAAGAGCTGCGACATCGCCTGTCTGGAGGCGGTGCTCCCGCTGATAGCCTAGGCGCGGCATCTGCCCGCCGCACACTGCTTCAATGACGGCAATATCACCGCGGTTCAGTGTAAGGCGCCACCAGTCGAGTCTGCTTGGGTCAGGTGGGGCGCTCGCCCGGGCTTTCCACGGTTCGAGGTGCGGATCGAAGCTGCTTTCTGCCGATTGCCGATTGAGGGTGCTGGCTGGCTCGACGCCCAACCGGGCAAACAGGTCCGAGAGAACATCTTCGGGAGCACGAACCAGGTCTTCATAGGCCACGTGGTGAACGGCTGCGCCAGCGCCTGAGGCTGCGCTCACGGCTCTGCGCCATTGCCTTGCGTGCCAGACCGCTGGATTGTTGTCCCAAGGGACCTGCTTCAGCGACGCACTGACGGCGCGAGGGTCCCTGTAAATGTGAATGATGAGGCTGTCGGGGAACGCCAACTTCAAGGCTGGTAGAAAAAAGACGTGATCGGGCGTTTTTTCGAGGATCAGTTGACCGTCACGCGCTCCGGAACCTGCCAAAAGCACCTCTTGCAGAAGGGCGGCGCCCGTTCTCGCAACGCCTTCCCCGCGCGCGGCATCAACGATGGCGGCCAGGTCGAGCTGGCCCAGTCTGTCATCACGCTCGAACCGGTCAGCAAGCCTCGATTGCTCCGCACCAGAAAGTATTGTGCCCACGGCGCGAGGAGTTCTGAAGTAGCGCCGGAACAGGTGTGTTTCAGGTGTTGGTATGATGCTCGGGTGCCGACCAAGAAGCTCGCACAGCAGCGTCGTGCCAGATCGCGGCATTCCCACGATGAAGGCATATTTGACGGGCATCCTGCAGGTCCTGAGTGTTCTGGCGCTTTAGCGATCTTTGAACCTATCTTCCGGGTTGCTAAGCAAGGTTTAACTCAGCGCCTGGCCGGGCGCTCGCCTCCCATCTAGGACTCCGCCTTTTGACCGTTCGCGATTTCAGCCTGCTGTTTGCCATTTGCCTTGTTTGGGGCCTGAACATTGTGGTCACGCGCTGGGTTGTGGCCGATGCGGGCGTGCCGCCGATCTTCTTCGCGGCGGTCAGGTTCTTCGGCATTGCGGCGCTATTGTTTGTGTTTCTGCGGCCAATCCCGCGCCAGATCGGACGCCTCTTTGCGATTTCGATGTGTATTGGCGCGGCGCATTTCACCTTCCTGTTCCTTGGCCTTGCGAATGCCGAAGCGTCCGCCGTTGCGGTTGTTGGACAGCTTGGCGTGCCTTTCTCAACCCTGATGAGCATGGCTTTTCTCGGCGAGACGGTCGGCTGGCGGCGCGGCCTTGGCATCATGCTGGCCTTTGCAGGCAGCCTGCTCATCGCGATGGACCCAGACGGCTTCAGCCTGTCGATCGGTCTGGTTTACGTGGTGATCTCAGCCCTTATCGGCGCGGCAGGCGGCATCATGATGAAGCAGATCGAGCCGATGTCAGCTTTGCGCATGCAGGCCTGGGTGGGCGGGCTCTCCTTCCTCCCCCTGTTTGCGTTTTCGGGGCTGGTGGAGACCGGGCAGGTGGGCGCCTATGTCGATGGCGGCGCGCTGGTCTGGGCCGCAACGATCTTTGCGGTGGTGGGCGTGTCGATCTTCGGCCACGGCGCCTTCTATTCGCTGATCAAGAAGTATGACGTGTCTTTGCTCTCTCCGCTGACCCTTATGACCCCGATCTGGG
>JBCBGD010000097.1:0-8726 GCA_038527085.1 Pseudomonadota bacterium
CTTCAGCATCATCGGCAGCTGCGCCGCGAGGTGGGCGCCGTCATCGACGGAGAGGTGGTCGCGCAGGGAATGGAGCGAGGTGCGCAGTGCGCGGTAAGCCGCCGAGCGGTCGCTCCAGCCGAGTTCGGTCATGATGTCCTTCAACCAGGTGTTGGTGAGGTGAAGGGTCTCGTCGAATTGGCGCAGGCCTGACGTGCTCATCGCTGGCATCCTTTGTCTACAAACCCGAAACCTACGGCATGCGGGGTTGGCCGCGTTTGACGCCCATCAATCCAGGCCGGGTCCGGCTGGGCCAAGCTGAGCGCAGGAAGAAGGAGCCCATCCATGCAGGTCACGCCTGAAATCACCTACAAGTCCTTCGAGCCCAGCGAGCGGATCCGCGAGCGCGTGGAGCACGAGCTGCGCGCGCTGGAGTCTCACTATCCCCGCATGATTTCCTGCAAGGTCGTGGTCTCTGGGGGGTCAGGGCGGCGCACGACGGGTGATCTGGCGCGCGTGGCGCTGCATGTCGGCATGCCCGGCGGCAAGGAGGTGGCCGTGTCCAAGACCCAGGATGATGCCGGCGCCCACAGCGACGTCATGGTCGCGATCCGCGATGCCTTCCAGGCTGCGGAAAAACAGCTGAAGGCGTTGAAACCTGATCCCCGCACAGACGGCGCCCTGCCGACGCGTCTTGCCGGCACGTTCCTGCGGAAGATTGATGGCGAACCTGCGGGGTTCATCCGCAGCGAGGACGGAGCCGACTATTACGTCCACGCCCGCGAAGCGACAGGCGCGAAATTCGACAGCCTCGCGCCTGGCGATGCTGTGACCTTCAGGCCTGATGAGGGCGAAAAAGGGCCCATGGCCCGCGCGGTCCACAGGCGCGGCGAATAAGGGAGCTGACAGCATGGCAGAGCGCAATTTCGACATGACTCTCGACCCGGCAGTGGCCTATCGCATCGTCGAGTTGGCCCGGGAATTCGCGGTCGAGGGCGACGGCCCCGATGACTTCAACAGCGACGAGGCAAAAGGCGGAGCCGATGACGCCATCCTCGACCTTGAAGACAGGATCGAGGACGAGGCGGCGGGCGCAGAAGACCCGATCGATTCAGAGCTGCATGCCTTCATCGATGCGCTGAACGTGGACGCACAGAAGGACCTTCTGGCACTGATCTGGCTCGGGCGCGATGGCGGCTCGGCCTCAGACTGGCACCGCGTGCGGCGCCAGGCGACCCAGACCGAGCACCTGCACGTGGCCCAGTACTTGGAGGAAACTCCACTCGCCAGCGACCATCTCGTGGAAGGTCTGCTTGCCCTCGGCTACGATCCGGAAGAGTGACTGCCCTCAAAATCACCTAGGGCGCCTCGGACGGCTCTGTCCGCTTGGCCCGCTCAAGGGCCGCGATCACGTCAACATCTCTCAGTTGCGGAAAGGCCTGGTAGGCCGCGCCGACGCCGTAGAACGGCCGCGGTGTCTCCAGGCAGATGATTTCATCGGCCTCACCAGCCATCGCCTCCAACGTATCGACGGGCGCGACAGGCACCGCCAGGATAAGCTGCGCAGCTCCGGCACTCCGAAGTCCATGCAGCGCCACTTTCGCCGTCGCGCCGGTGGCCAGGCCGTCATCAACCACGATGCAGGTCCGGCCGCGTGGATCAACCGGTTCATGGTCAGCCAAATAGTGCTCCCGCCGTCGCTCGATCTCTTCAAGCTCGCGGTCACGCACGGCTTCGATAACCGGCTCGGTCAGGCCTGCCGCTTCAACGATTTCAGGGTTGAGCACCACTTCGGGGTGCACCCCATCCATCACTGCGCCAAAGGCCAGCTCCGGCTGGTGCGGCACGCCGAGCTTGCGCACAAACAAAATGTCCAGCCGGGCGCCGATCCGGCCCGCGACCGCGGTCGCAATCGGTACGCCGCCCCTTGGAAGGGCATAGACCAGGGCGTCCTTTCCAATACCGCGTGAGGCCACGGCTTCGGCAAGCTGCTCGCCGGCCTCGGCGCGATCTCTGAAGCGTTTCTCGAACATGGCGTGCCTCGTATCTGAAGTGCCCGGCACACTATCTGCGCTCACCCTGCGCGATTTGCGCACCGTCAAAACTGATCAGACCTGACCGCCTCAAGATGAAAGCAAGATACGACTCAGGAGACTTTCATGTTCCGAATGCCCCTCTTGCTCGCGGCCGCCGCTCTGATGCTGGGCGCCTGCGCCACCTCAACGCCCTATGCGCCCATGGACGGCACATACGGCTATGCCGAACAGCGCATTGAGGACGACCGCTTCCGCGTCATGTTCCACGGCAACAAGTCAACCTCGCGCGAAACCGTCGAGACCTTCCTGCTCTACCGCGCGGCCGAACTGACGGTGAAAAGCGGCTATGACCATTTCCTCGTGGTCGAGCAGGACACCGATGTCAGCCGGTCCTACCGCTCAACTGGCCACGAGCCGTCTGTGTATGGCTACTACCATGTCGGCTACCGCCGCTTTCCCTACTACGCTTACGGCTATCCCTGGTCCTATGACGTTACGATCCGCGAGCGGCAGGAGTTCGAGGCCCATGCCTTCATCGTGCTGCGCGAAGGGCCAAAGCCTGAAGATGAGCTGCGTGCCTTCGATGCCCGTGAAGTGATGGACAACCTTGGCCCACGAGTGCGCCAAAGCCTGGTGGACGCGTCATGATCTCTCCAATCAAGAACCTCTGGCGCTTCATCATTCTTGCACTTGCGACCGCTGCGCTTGTCGTCGGCGCGGCCGCGACGCTTGCCATCGTGGTTTGACGCCGATCAACACTGCCGGGACGGCGAGACAACAAGGTTCTTGCAAACACTGAGGAGATAGTCCCATGCGCCTTGAAACAGGAACACTCGTGCTGATCAGCGATGCGGCCAAGGCGCTTTTGCTGGAGAACAAGGGCGATGCCCACGCGCTCGATCTCCGGGTCGTCGAGGTGCTTGAAGACAAGAACCCACCCACGCGTGACCAGGGCACCGACCGGCCGGGCCGCTTCAACACGCCTGCTGGCGGGCAGGCCACGGCCGGCGAAACCGACTGGCACGAGGCCGGTGAGGACCGTTTCCTCGCCAGGGTGGCCGAGCTGACCCTGAAGGCCGTGTCCGCCAGAAGTCCGGCCAACCTCGTCCTGGCGGCCGACCCGCGCGCGCTCGGGAAGCTGCGACGCATGCTAGCAGACTCAGGCTCGATCACCCTGATCGCTGAAATCAACCGCGATCTGGCGCACCAGACCCTCCCCAACATCGAGGAAGCGATCGCCCGTGCGTAGGCGAGGAAGCGGCGAGGCGGTCTTCGATAGGGCAGCCGTAATCTGATGTGTTTTTCGGCCGAAGCCAGCTTCGTGGCCGCTGCCGTCACCGCCGCAGCGGGCGCTTACGCCGTGGCGAGAGTGCCCGATCGCAGCTTCCTTCTCTTTGCGTCGATCCCGCTCGTCTTCGCCATTCAACAAGTGCTGGAAGGCTTTGTCTGGATCGGCCTCGACACGGGCGCGTCCACGGACCTACTCAACACTCTGAGCAAGTCCTTCCTGCTGATCGGAGAGGCGGTCTGGCCACTCTGGATCCCCCTCGCGGTGCTCGCCATTGAACCCGATCCCATGCGGCGCAGAGTCATGAGCGCTGCCGCGTTGATTGGCGGCCTGATGCTGGCGGGTTTCGCGGCGATGATCCTGCTGGCCGATTACAGTCCGACCATCCAGTCAGGCTGCATCTGCTATCAAGGCCGGATCGGCGCGCCGAGCGGAAGCGGCTTTTATCCCTTCGCGCCGGGCCAGGGCTGGCAGATTTCAGGCCTGGACTGGATGCTGGTGCCCTATGCCGTAACGACGATCGGCACGCTGCTGATCTCCAGCCGCAATGCCGTGAGAGGCTTCGGCGGCGTCTCGGGCATCGGGCTCATCGTATCACTCCTGCTTTATCGCCACGCGCTGATCTCAGTCTGGTGCTTCTTTGCCGCCGCGGCCAGCATCGTGGTGGTCTGGACGATTGTCGCCGAGCGCCGCAAGACTCCCGCAACCCACGCCACATCAGGGAGACGCGTATGGCCGCCACGCTGACCTTTCTGGGCGGGGCCGGAACCGTCACGGGCTCGAAATACCTGATCGAGACCGGCGGCGCCCGGGTGATGATCGATTGCGGCCTGTTCCAGGGCTACAAGCAGCTGCGCCTGCGCAACTGGTCCGGCCCGCCTGTCGATCCCGCCTCGCTGGACGCGATCATCCTGACCCACGCCCATATCGACCATTCGGGCTACCTTCCGGTCATGGTGCGCGAGGGCTTCAAAGGACCGGCCTACTGCACTGAGGGCACCCAGGACCTTTGCGACATCCTCCTGCCCGACAGCGGCTACCTGCACGAGCGCGAGGCCGACTACCTCAACCGCCACAAGCTCTCGCGCCATGACCCGGCCCTGCCGCTCTACACCCAGAAGCAGGCCGAAAGAGCTACCAAACAACTGAAGCCCATCGAGTTCGACACGCCGTTCGAGGCCGCGCCAGGCATCACCGTGTGTTTCCGGCGGGCCGGACACATCCTCGGCGCGGCGATTGTCGAGGTCGATGCGGGCGGGCGGCGCATCGTCTTTTCAGGAGATCTCGGCCGGCCCGACAATCCCACCATGCTCGATCCTGCACAGATCAAACGGGCCGATTATCTGGTCGTCGAGTCCACCTATGGTGACCGCAGACACGACCGGGCCGACGCGGAAGACGCCCTCGCCGATGTCATCACACGCACAGCGAGGCGCGGCGGCACGGTCATCATTCCGTCCTTTGCCGTGGGCCGCGCCCAGACGTTGCTCTTTCACATCCATCGCCTGAAATCGGATGGCCGCATACCGAAGGACATTCCGGTCTTTCTCGACAGTCCCATGGCGATTGATGCTACCGAGCTGTTCGAACGCCACGTCGGCGAGCATAAGCTCAGCCGGGCAGAATGCACCGCAGCCTTCGGCACTGCGACCTATGTCCACGAGGCCGAGGACTCAAAGGCGCTCGACAATGGCGCGATGACCAAGATCATCATCTCTGCCAGTGGCATGGCGACAGGCGGGCGCGTGGTCCATCACCTCAAGCATTATGTGGGCGATGCGCGGAACACGATCCTGTTTGCAGGCTTCCAGGCGGGCGGCACGCGCGGCGCAGCCATGGTCCGCGGCGCAAGCGAGATCAAGATCCACGGCGCCTGGCACACAGTGCGCGCCGAAGTCGCCAATCTGCACATGCTCTCGGCCCATGCCGATGCCGGCGAGATCATGGACTGGCTCGGCCATTTCGAAGCGCCCCCGCGGATGACCTTCATCACCCATGGCGAGCCCGATGCCTCGGACGCCTTGCGCCTGCGCATTCAGGACGAGCTGGACTGGGACTGCCTTGTGCCCGAACACCAGAGCAAGGCGCAGCTGGCATGAGCGAGGAACCAACCCCGGATACGCCCAACACGATGCGCGCACGGCGCCTGGGGGTCGTCACGCCGGACGCTGCCATCGTCTTCATGCGCGAAGACTGCCATGTCTGCCGGTCCGAGGGCTTCGATGCGCGTGCCCAGGTGAAGCTGTCCCACGGCGCGCGCTCAGTCATCGCTACGCTCTACCATGTCACCTCGGACCTCTTGCGCCATGACGAAGCCGGGCTATCAGACACAGCATGGCGGCGGCTCGGCCTGCATGGCGGCGAGACGATCTCCGTCAGCCATCCCGCGCCACTCACCTCCTTCGCGACCGTGCGCGCGAAAGTGTTCGGAAAGCCCCTGGGCGAGGCGGCGACCCGCGCCGTGATCGAGGACATCGTCGCGCGGCGCTATTCCGACATTCACCTCGCCGCCTTCGTCACCGCCTGCTCGACCAAACCGTTCAGCGCTGACGAGATGACCGCGCTGACCAGCGCCATGGTCGAGACGGGAGACCGGCTCAGCTGGGACCAATCACCGATTGTCGACAAGCACTGCGTTGGCGGGCTGCCTGGCAACCGCACCACGCCCATCGTCGTCGCCATTGTCACGGCGCTGGGGCTCATCATGCCGAAAACTTCTTCGCGCGCGATCACCTCGCCTGCGGGCACGGCCGATGCGATGGAAACCCTGGCACCGGTCGACCTCGACCTCGCCGCCATGCGCCGCGTGGTGGAACGCGAAGGCGGCTGCATCGTCTGGGGCGGCGCGGTGCAGCTGAGCCCGGCCGACGATGTGATGATCCGCATCTCCCGCGCCTTGGACATCGATGCAGAAGGCCCGCTCGTGGCGTCTGTTCTGGCCAAGAAGATTGCCGCCGGGGCGAGCCATCTTGTGCTCGACGTGCCTGTCGGACCGACGGCGAAAATCCGCACCGAGGCGGCCGCTGAAAGCCTGTCGTCGAGCCTAATGCACGTGTCGAAGACGTTCGGGCTCACCACGCGCGTGGTCCATACTGATGGCCGACAGCCCGTCGGGCGCGGGATTGGCCCGGCGCTGGAGGCCCGCGATGTGGTGAGCGTCCTGCACGGAGATGCAAAAGCGCCGGCAGACTTGCGCGCCAAGGCCGTGACACTGGCAGGCGTGTTGTTGGAAATGGCGGGCTCGGCTGCGCCCGGCGGCGGAGTGGACCTCGCCGAGGCCGTTCTGTCAGACGGGCGCGCCTGGTCGAAATTCCAGCACATCTGCGAGGCCCAGGGCGGGATGCGCGAGCCACCCACCGCGGTACACACCCTTCCTATCCCTGCGCCACGGGACGGACGCGTACAAGCCATCGACAACCGTCGCCTCGCCATGGCCGCCAAGCTCGCAGGCGCGCCCGATGCCAAGGCCGCAGGCGTCGAGCTGCACGTGCGCTTGGGCGATGCCGTCGAGGCAGGCACGCCGCTTTTCACCCTGCACACCGAGACCCCCGGCGAGCTCGACTATGCGATCGACTATGTCGTCAGCGAGCCAGACATCATCGCCCTGACCGCGCCATGACAAAGCCCCTTCTCTTCACCCTGCCGGGCGGCGGTCATCTTGCCGACCGCCTCGCCAAAGCCATCGGCGCAGAGCATGGCGATCTTGTCCTCGACGCCTTTCCAGATGGCGAGACCTACCTTCGCTATCACATCGATCTCGCTGAACGAGACGTCATCCTGTTGGCCGGGCTGGACCGCCCCAATGAGAAGACCCTTCCCGTGATCTTCGCCGCGGGTGCTGCGCGAAGCCTTGGCGCGAGGTCCGTCGGTCTTGCGGTCCCCTACCTGCCCTATATGCGCCAGGATACGCGCTTCAATCCCGGCGAAAGCGTCACCTCTGTGCATTTCGCCCACGTCCTGTCTGAGATGCTCGACTGGCTGGTGACAATGGATCCTCACCTTCACAGGCGCCAGTGCCTGTCGGAGATCTATTCGATCCGAACACAGGTGACCCACGCTGCGCCCTTCATCGCCGACTGGATCGCCGCGAATGTCGAGCGCCCGCTCATCATCGGGCCCGACGCGGAAAGCGAGCAATGGGTCGAGCCCCTGTCGCATCTTGCCGGAGCAGACTTCATCGTTATGGAGAAGCATCGCGAGGCAAGCGACAGCGTCACGCTCTCGGCGCCAGATCTCTCACCCTGGACCGGCCACCAGGTCATCCTCATCGACGATGTGATCTCCACGGCGGGAACACTCGCCACTGCCGTCCACCACGTTCTGGAAGCAGGCCTGTCACCGCCTTTATGTGTCACAATTCACGGCGTCTTCGCGGCGGGTGCGCTTGAACGCCTGGAAAGCGCAGGCGCCGATCAGATCGTGACCTGCAATACGATCGAGCACTCGACCAATGCGATCGACATCGCGCCCGCCCTCGCGGACGGCGTGAAGGCGATGCTCATGCGCGACTGAGGTCGAGCGGCGCAAGGGCACGCCATGGGTCAAATGGCGCATTGCCGAGAGGCGCGCGGCGTCCATTTCGGATTTATGGCCAAGCGCACGTCGAAATCCGATGCCGGCCGGGTCGTCGATGCCGATGACCTGGAAGAGGTCGTCCGCGACAAGCGCGAAGGCTGGCGCGCCTCAGGCGCAAAAGCCCGCCGGCGCCAGCGCCGCTACAAGAAATTTCTCCTGTCGCAGATCGATGCCAGCGATCCTGACGCGCTTGACGGCGACTAGCCGCTAGGCCGCACCGCACGGGCAGGGCGCGGCCCGGAATAGGATTTATTCAAGGCGCAAAAAGCGTAGCGGGCGGTGCGCTGCGCCCTAATCCGTCTTCAACGCATAGCCCGCGCTGCGCACGGTGCGGATCGGGTCTTTCCCGCCGGTCTGTTTCAGCGCCTTACGCAAGCGGCCGACATGCACGTCGACCGTGCGCGCCTCCACATACACGTCAGAGCCCCAGACATTGTCGAGCAACTGCTCGCGGGAAAAGACGCGTCCTGGATGCTGCATGAAATGGTCCAGCAGGCGGAACTCGGTCGGCCCGAGATGGATGCTCTCGCTCGCGCGCTCGACCGTGTGGCCCGTGCGGTCGATGGTGATGTCGCCAATGGTGAGGCGATCTTCCATCAGGCCGGGACGGATGCGGCGCATCACGGCGCGCACCCGCGCCATCAGCTCGGTGGTGGAAAACGGTTTGGTGACATAGTCATCCGCGCCCGTGTCCAGCCCGCGAATCCTGTCGGGCTCCTCGCTGCGTGCGGTCAGCATGATGATCGGCAAATTTGCCGTGGATTTGCGGGCGCGAATGCGGCGGCAAAGCTCGATGCCGCTCACACCCGGCAGCATCCAGTCCAGCAGCAAAAGGTCGGGCGTTTTTT
>JBCBGD010000098.1:0-8537 GCA_038527085.1 Pseudomonadota bacterium
CCAGACGCCCTCAGCTGTTCGCCGTGGTGCTCCTTTGCGAAGTCATAGGCGTCAGCAAGCCGTGCAACATTCAGGTCTGGATGATACGCGTGGACGCGCTCGAGAAGCGCATCCTTGGACAAAGGACCCGCCTCGCTGCGCCGCATCCCCTGCGGCGAGGGTTCTTTATGATCTACGAGGCTGCCTGCCGCGCCGTCCAAAACTACATCCGATCGTCGCGTCCGGACTCAAGCTCTGCCTGATAGGCCCGCATGACGTCGTCTTCGGTCGCGGTGGGCCCTGATTCCAGGGCGATGCGATCTTCCTCGCGCTCTGTATCTTCGCCTGGGCTGAGATCCTGGAGACTGGAGACGAATGACTCTTTGACGATCTTGAGGTCGACGCTCGTGTCGGCAATTTCGCGCAGCGCGACAACCGGGTCCTTGTCGTTGTCGCGATCGACCGTGAGCGGCGATCCTTCGCGAATCATGCGTGCCCTGTGAGCAGCCATCAGGACGAGTTCAAACCGGTTCGGGATTTCTTCGATGCAGTCTTCGACTGTTACGCGCGCCATGTCTTGCGATCTCCTGTTAGCCGACCTTCATACGCCCACATCTTCGCAGTTGCAACAGGCTCTTGCGGTCTGGCACAGCCTCGTTTAGGCGGTGGTGTTTGAACCTGAGCGGTGGGGATTTGCCGACTTGGATCTCATATATGGCATTCTATAAAGACGAGCGACTGGCTCTATTCATCGATGGCGCGAACCTATACTCGGCGGCCCGTGCGTTGGGACTGGAAATAGACTTCAGAAAAGTTCTTGACGAGTTCCGCAAAAAAGGTCGCCTGCTCCGGGCCAACTACTACACGACCCTGCTGGAGAACGACGACTACTCACCGATCCGCCCCCTGGTGGACTGGCTCGCCTATAACGGTTTCAACGTCATCAAGAAGCCTGCCAAGGAATACACCGACCGCGAAGGCCGTCGTCGCGTGCGCGGCAACATGAATATGGAAATCGCCGTCGACATGCTCGCGGTTGCGGACCGCATAGACCATGCAGTCTTGTTTTCGGGCGAGGGAGACTTCCGGAGGCTTGTGGAGGCGCTTAAAGCGCAGGGCGTTCGTGTGACTGTGATCTCAACGGTCAAATCGCAACCGCCCATGGTGGCCGATGAATTGCGCCGCGAAGCAGATGCCTTCGTCGATCTACAGGACATGGCCGAACTCATCGCCCGCCCCCGCCGTGACAGCGACCGCGACGACCAATACGACGGCGACGACGAGGACTGATCGTGCTTGCGCCGGACAAGTCCTGTTCTCTCTGTCCGCGCCTGGCCGACTACAGAGCTTCGAATGAAGCCACCAACCCTGATTGGTTTAATGGCGCCGTGCCGTCATTTGGGCCCGCAGATGCAGCCCTGCTCGTTGTAGGTCTCGCGCCTGGCGTCACCGGTGCAAACCGCACGGGGCGTCCATTCACGGGCGATTGGGCGGGCGACTTGCTCTATGCGACGCTCTCAAAGTTCGGCTTTTCCGTTGGAAACTACGACAAGCGTCCTGATGACGGTCTTCAAATGGTGGGTGCCCGGATCACGAATGCTGTTCGATGTGTCCCACCGCAGAACAAGCCGACGACAGGTGAGATCAACACCTGTCGACCCTTTCTCGTGAATGAAGTCGGGTCGATGCCCAACCTCAAAGTCATTCTTTGTCTCGGCAAGATCTCGCACGACTCAACCTTGCGCGCTCTAGGCGAGAAGCCCTCCAGAAAGCCCTTCGCCCATGCCAGCGAATACGACGTTCTTGCTGGAGAAAAACCGCTAACCCAGCTGTCGAGCTATCACTGCTCGCGGTACAACACCAACACCAGGCGCCTGACGGAAGACATGTTCCATAGTGTCTTCGCGCGCGCCCGCGCCATTATTGATGGCACCTAATGTTCTCGCAGCACGCGCGCTTTCTGGCGTTCCCAATCGCGCTTGGCTTCAACGTCACGCTTGTCGTGTGACTTGCGCCCGGTGGCGATACCAATGAGCAGCTTCGCGAGGCCGCGCTCATTGAAGTAAAGCTTCAGTGGAACAATCGTTCGTCCTGCCCGCTCCGTTGCCTGTGAGAGCCTCGCCAGTTCGCGCCGGGAGACGAGCAGTTTTCGCTTGCGCTTTGGCTCGTGATTGAAGCGATTTGCGGCCGTGTAGATGGGTATATCGGCGTTGACGAGCCAAAGCTCGCCATCTTCGACGCCAGCATAGCTTTCGGCGATATTTGCGCGGCCCTCGCGCAGGGATTTCACTTCAGAGCCTTTGAGCACGATGCCAGCTTCGAGCGTATCCTCGACGGTATAATCCCGCCGAGCACGCCGGTTTTCGGCGACCAGACCGTCTCCGCGTCCCTTTGTTTGGGTTTTCTTTGCCATTTGTTGCGTTTAGCTCTCTACGCCTGCTTTCGCCATGGCGGCGATCACTGCGGCACGTGTCTCATCATCTGGAGGCGTGAGCGGCAAACGCAAGTCCGGTTGGCATAGACCAAGCCTTGTTAGAGCGAACTTGGTTGGGCCTGGGCTTGGACTGAGAAACAAGGCCTTGTGCAAATCATCCAGACGTGCATCGAGCTCCCGCGCGGCTCTCTCATCGCCTTTTGCAAGAGCCGCCTGCACGTCGGCGACTTGTTTAGGGGCGACATTGGCCGAGACAGAAATGCAGCCATGCCCACCAGCCAGGCAATAGTTCACGGCTGTGGGATCATCGCCGGAAAGATAGATAAAACCGTCATCAATAAGCTCCCGATGGCGCACCATGCGGGCCATGTCAGCGGTGGCATCCTTAATCCCAATAATGTTGGGCAGTTTCGCCAAAGCAGCGACGGTTTCGGCCTGGATGTCACAGGAGGTGCGCGAGGGCACATTGTAGATGAAGACGGGCAGAGCCACCGCATCGTTGATCGCGGTGAAGTGGGCCGCAAGACCTTCTTGATTGGGCCGATTGTAATAAGGGCAAACCACCAGAGCAGCGTCCGCACCCACCTTCTTCGCATGGGCCACGAGCTCGATCGCTTCCGCCGTGCTGTTCGACCCAGCCCCGGCAATCACCGGAACGCGTCCTGCGCTGATCTCGATGCAAAGCGACACGACGCGCTTGTGCTCATCATGGCTTAGTGTCGACGTCTCTCCGGTGGTTCCCATTGGCACAAGTGCGCCGGAACCGGCGGAAATCTGACGCTCGACAAGCGCCTCGAAGGCGGCCTCGTCTACAGATCCCTCCCTGAACGGTGTGACCAAAGCTGGGATCGAGCCGTGAAACATCGTATTCTCGCCGTGATTCTCTAGTTGTTTGGTTCAATGCGTACTGGCTTGGACGGTTATTTGCACGTCCAGTTATCCTCTATTCGGAGAAGACACCAACATGCTGAAGGCAACTATTGTCACTTTCGCATTGTTTCTGGGCGCACAAGCTGTTGCTGAGGGCGCAACGCCGCCGCCGCCAAGCCTCAAGCCCGAACGCCTTTACGCGTCAGAAGTTGTCTCCACCCAAGACGCTGAAATCCTGCATGAAGCCTTTGAGGCCGCGGCAAGCGGGGATTGGCGGGACGTGGAACGCCTTCAGGAGCGCGCGCGAAGTGAGATCGTGTCAGATCTCATCTTGTGGCGGCGCGCTACCGCCGGCCCTCCGGGCATGGGCTTCATTGAACTCTCAGAGGCCCTGGAGCGCCTCCAAAGCTGGCCAAATGTGAGCCGCATAAGGTCCCGCGCAGAAGAGATCATCGCTGAAAGTGGCCTGTCGGCGAGCGCGCAAATCGAATGGTTGACGGCATCGGGACCTGCAACGGGCGACGGCAAAGCCGCACTGGCGTTAGCCCTCCGGCGGACGGGAGAAACGGGCCGCGCCCTCGAAGTGGCAAGGGACGCGTGGCGCAACAATTCACTCGAACGCTCATCATCGGAACGCCTTCAAAACACTTTCGACCAAGAGTTGACCCAGGATGATTACCGCGCGCGCGTCGATTTTCTGCTCTGGACCCGCCAGCGTTCGGAAGCCAACCGTCTTGCTCCCTCGCTCAGCTCTGATTACCGCGCTTTGGCGAATGCGAGGATCAAGCTACAGGCGGGCCGCCGCGGCGTAGATGATGCGATCCGCGCAGTGCCAGATACGCTAAAGAACCATCCAGGTCTGCTTCACGACCGGGCGCAGTGGCGCCGTCGCAGAGGCATGCAGTCCGGCGCAACCGAACTCCTGATTGATATCGATGGGGACGACGTCCCCCGAGCAGGCCGCTCGCGCCTTTGGGATGAACGTAATCTCGCTGTTCGCAGGGAGCTTAAAGACTTCGACTTCTCAACGGCTTACCAATTGGCTGCGCCGCACGGCTTGAGCAGCGGGCGCGATTTCGCCGAGGCAGAATGGATTTCTGGCTGGATCGCCCTGCGCCATCGCGGCGATGCCGAAACAGCTGCAGGCCATTTTGCAACGCTGCAAGACGGTGTTTCCACGCCGATTAGCGCTTCTCGCGCACTTTACTGGTCGGGGCGCGCCCAGGAAGTCCTCGGTAATGAAGCCGATGCTCTGACGGCCTATGCGGCTGCGGCGCAATTCAACTACGCCTACTACGGACAACTCGCCGCCGAGCGTATCGACGCAATAGAAATCTCCTTCTCGGCGCCGCCGGAGCCAACCGACGCAGAGATTGAAGCGTTTGAAGCACAGCCGCTGGTACGGGCGATAAGGCTTCTCGCCGAAGCTGGAGAAACGCGGCATGTGCGAACCTTTGCCTACCATCTCGACGACCAGCTTACGACAGCCTCTGAGGTCCTATTGCTCAAGGCACTCGCCGACGATTACCAGTATGCCGACATTGGCGTGCGCGGCGCCAAGTCAGGCCTCGCCCGTGGCATCGTGGCTCCGCAAGCGGCCTACCCGGTCGTCAACTACCCACTCCTGCGAGAGCCGGATGTGGAGCGGTCTTTGATGCTGGCATTGTCCCGCCAGGAAAGCGAAATGAATCCGAAGGCGATTTCCCACGCCAATGCGCGCGGCCTGATGCAATTCATTCCAGCCACTGCGCGAACCGAAGCGCGCCAAAGAGGTCTGCCTTATCGCACGTCTTGGCTGACCGATGATCCTGGCTACAACATGACTCTCGGCGGTGCTCATCTTGATTCGTTGCTGAGCCGCTTCAACGGCAGCTACATCATGACTGCAGCGGCTTACAATGCAGGTGCGCGACGTCCAATCCAATGGGTGGGAGATTATGGTGATCCACGGCTCGGCGAAATTGATCCTGTCGACTGGGTTGAATTCATACCGTTTTCCGAAACCCGAAACTACGTTCAGCGCGTTCTGGAGAACACACAAGTCTATCGCCACAGGCTGTCGGGCGAGGAAGAAGACATCCGGCTCAGCGAGGACCTTGAGCGGGGTCGCTTCGACTAGTCTGACGTGGCGCCCGAGACCAATCGGGCGAAGGTCGTCGGATCGACATTGCCACCCGTGAGCACCACTGCGACGGTGGTCTCTTTCATGTGATCCGGCAATCCGGCCAGAACGGTCGCCAAGGCTACCGCGCCGCCGGGCTCGACAACCAGTTTGAGGTGCCTGAACGCAAACTCGACGGCGCGCGCCACTTGAGCGTCGGTGACCACAAGTCCCCCTGAGAGGACTTGCGAGCCGATCTCGAACGGTATGCGGCCGGGCTCTGGCGTGAGGATCGCGTCGCACATGCTGCGCACACCGGATGCATTGGCGATCAGGTGGCCCGCTTCCAGGCTCCGCGCCCAGTCCTCATGGCCTTCGGGCTCGGCCGTCCAGGCCTTTGCGCGCGGGAATGCCGCTTTCAGGGCTAGCGCCGACCCCGAGATCAGGCCGCCGCCTCCGGTGCAAACGATAAGATGATCGATTGTCTTACCTGCCCGTCGCGCTTGGTCGGCTAATTCAAGCCCCACCGTGCCCTGCCCCGCAACGATGTGTGGATCATCATAACTCGGGATCAGCGTCGCTCCATCTCGCTCGGCGATTGAGGCGGCGATTTCCTCACGGCTTTCGCGCTCGCGTTCATAATAGACGATTTCCGCCCCATTCCGGCGCACACCGTCAACTTTCACGTCAGGGGCATCGCTTGGCATGACGATGGTAGCAGGACTTCCGAATAGCCTCGCTGCGCGCGCAACGCCTTGGGCATGATTGCCTGACGAAAAGGCAACAACGCCGCGCTCAATTTCGTCGCCGAAGAGCTGCGCAATGCGGTTGGTGGCACCGCGGATCTTGAAGCTTCCAGTGACCTGCAAGCATTCGGGCTTGATCAGGATGTCGGCGCCGGCGATCTCGTTAAGGTGTTCGCAGTGCAGGAGGGGCGTGCGAACCGCAATATCGTGGATACGGTCTGCTGCGGCACGAATGTCTTCAATTGTGACGGGCAGCGTCATTGAAGCGACATAGCGGCGGGGTCAGGCTCATTCAAACAGGCCCTTGCGCCGGCAATGGGTATGATCGTTTCCCAGCCCTCTATATCGGTCAGCTTGATGCGTCCGCTCTCGACACGCTGTCCATCAATGAGTTGCTCGCCCGGCACCAAAGTCAGGTCGATGCTATATCCTTTGGTTTGTGAAGACCAACCGGTCTGGGTCGTGAACTGGCCAAAGATGTCCCCGCCCGCCGAAGCCTGCGTGACGGTTTCAGGTTCATCTTCGATCAGAATGCGCGCCTCACCAGAAGTCGCACGCGAGAAAAACATGAAGGTGGGCTCGCCGGACAGGCTCCACAGGAACAGGCCGCATTCACCGACTTCGAGCGTTTGGGGCTCCAGACCGGCGCTTGGCACTGCGTTCATACCGCTCGCAGTCGCGGCTTGGCCCTTACCCACATCTGTAGATGCGCAAGCCGCTAGGAAACCTGCCGCTGTAATAGCAAAGCAATGAGCAAATTTCACGATTTGGGTGCTCCTATTGGCTGAGCTCTCGTGCGTACACAAAGTCGCCATCTGATACTGTAAATCCAAGCGCTGACAGGGCCTGGCCGAGTTCTCCGCTTACGCCGCCTATTCTGGCATCGAGGCGTGATGCTTCTCGCAAGCCAACCCGAGCGTCGATGTCGACACGAACTGCGGAGGCCGATTCTCCATTCAGGCCCACATCGAGCATGCCGGCCTCGCAGCTCACCTCGCCATCAAGCTCTGGGAGATCTTCGCCGTATTCCGCACCAACATTCACGAGCACTTCGGTCCAAATTCGTCCTGAGGCAGTTTCGCAATCCAGGCCTCGGGTCATTTCAAGGTTCATATCGCGAAATCGGATAATCCCGCCCGCCTGGCGGACCGAGGCATTGAGACCGATCATCTGCTCAACCCGCGCGGTGATCTCCCCCTGCGATACGCCAAACGTGCTCGAATTCCCAAATACGGTCGCAGTTCCAGCTGCAACCGGACCCATCAGATCCACGTCATAGCTTAGTGAGCCTGATAGCAATGACATCGGCTTCAAGCGCAACTTGACGTCTCCGATCATCTGCCTACCGAAGGAAACATTGGAGATGCGCCCGGACCACACGGTTCCCTGGACCTGCGTCCACTGAATGCCAGGTGCAGCCCCTTTGAGCCGGTCGGTTGCCACTGAAAGCGGGAGCGTGAGGACGGCCGCCAGAAGCGCTACCAGACCGACAAGACAAACCCGCCAAATGATGCCGATCATGACCCACTCCCGACAAACTCGAAGTTTGCAGAAACGGATCCGTCGTCTGAGCGCGTCACGGTTGCCACACGCGGTGAAATCCCTTCGCTCGTGGACAGCAATTGAAGAAAACCAAACAGTAGTCGGGGGTCGGTGTCCCTGAACACGGCGGACACTGATCCATCGGTTTCGTTTCTCAATTGGGTCGGAGTGAGGCCTGTACTCTGGGCTGAAGCGATCACACGCGCTCTGACCTGATCGGCTGAGAGCGCTGCCGAGGCAACTTCCGAACGGCCCCGGACTTCAGCGGCCTGTATTTGGCTGATCCCGAGAGACAACAAGATCCAAAGCCCTTGCGTTGGCCTCATATCGAAGGTGCGCGTCCTGGTTGGCGCGCATGACAGGTCCAACCACGATCAACCAAAGCAGTGTCAGCACCGTCAATCCGGCAGCGCCGAGCATCATCCATTGCTCCCTTGCGGAACGGTCCTCAAGCCACTCTCTCACGAGCCTGCCCTCAGCATCATCTCGCCGGTGACCAACGAGCCATTTGCACGTGAGTCACCAAGCGTTGCAATGAGGCCCAAGCTCTCAAGCGACGTCGCGAGGCGCTGATCGTCGCCATATCTGGCATAGTCCACGCTCGCGCGCACCTCACCGCTGTCGCGGTCGTATCTGATCGATCGTAACCGCGCGCCTTCTACATCTTCGAGCGCCGTCATCAGCCCTGCGGCGGCCCGGTCCAACTCAAGGGCAATCCCCAAACCTGCGCCCAACTTGTCCTGGATACGAGAAGCAGGATTGGTCACGCCTGCTTCATGGGAAAAGGCGGCCGAATATGCGCCACGGGCCTGGGAAGCCAGTTCCGCGCTGGCCGCATTCAGCCGCGCCGTCTCCCAGACGGTCG
>JBCBGD010000099.1:0-8527 GCA_038527085.1 Pseudomonadota bacterium
CAATTCCACGCTGCGGGTGAGCTATGGCACGGTGATGGGGCCGCCCAAGGGCGGCGCCGCGTTCACGACTCTGGAAGAAATTGTCGAGAAGGACACGGGGCAGGCGCCTTTCAATTCGCCCGTGGCCCAGCTGGAGGCAATTATCTCGCGCGACCACGGCCCCTATGCCATGGAAGAGATCGAGACAGTGCCAGTGAACTTCCTGTCGGATTTGGACGTCACGGGCGGAAATTCGGGCTCTGCCACGCTGAATGGGCGCGGTGAGCTTGTCGGGCTTCTGTTTGATGGCACGCTGGAGAGCGTGAATTCGGACTGGGACTTCGATGTCGAGACGACGCGCGCAATCCATGTCGACACGCGCTACATGTTGTGGGTGATGGACAAGGTCGATGGCGCACAACGCCTGATCAATGAAATGTCGATCATTGGCCTGGAAGACGAAGCCCCTGCAGCGCAAGGCGGCATCGAGGCCGATCTGGAAGCCGCGCCAACGCCTTAAAAAGGCGGCAACGTCGGCTTTGTCGAGAGCCAGCGCCGCAGCCCTGAGCGCGTTCCATGTGAGCGCAGCGATACGGGAACAAAAGAAAAGAAAGGTGGAGGCTTCTGTTGCCAGGCGCCTCCGGGCCCCGCCTAGGGCGCTGATGCCCTAGGAGTTAAGTGCGGTAATCCACGCACAGCTTACGCTGCGAGCAGTTCACCTTCAGCAAAGTTGTCGTTGGCAACTAATTGCTAGTGAGCTTCTAAGGGGGCTCAATCCGGCGAAGGCCACGTCTTTACACGTCCGTCGATCCTGTTTCGGCCCCATCGCGCCGGCCAACGACCGGGAAGATTGGTGGAGCCGCCGGGTACCGCCCCCGGGTCCGAACCGCTTATTGCACGCGCGTTTATCGCCATAGTTCCGAGGAACATTTTGAATATAGCGAGCGTCGCCCGGTTTTAGAAGAGGCTAGGGGCTCAGAAGAGGGAAGGGCGGCGATGCCGATGCACCGCCGCCCTTCATGCTTTCAGTTTGGACTTCGGCCTAGGACGACAAGCGAAGGTCGGAAATCCGGTTGGCGATCGCCGTGTAGGCATCCAGAAGTTCCTGGCCATTGTTCACATCGAAGGCGTAGTCGGTGCCAGAGGAGCAATAGTCGAGGGCGGCCTGGGCGTCCGTCGGGGCGTCAAAAGAGATCGTGTAGATGATGATCCCTTGTGCCTTGGCCTGGTCGCAGTGGTTCTTGGCCTGATCGAACGAGGACCCAAGGTTGCTGTGGTAGGTCCGGTTGAATTGACCGTCCGTCATCATAACCACGATCTTGCGGCCGTCCGGCTCGTCATAGTCGATCGGTGTGCTGGTGACAGGCCACACAGAAGACCATTCCGGCGCGAGCAGGTAGCGGCCCCAGGACATGCCGAGGTGTCCAGCCGTGCCGCCACCCGTGGGCAGAGCGTTGATGTAAGCATCGAGCTCGGCCTTGTCGGCGGTCAGTGCCAGTGGCATCGCTGAGCTACAGCCTGCCGGGACCGTCCAGCTCTGGCTATCCTCGTCATAAGTCGCCTCGTCGGCCGTGAGATACTTGCCGGCACCAGGCGCGGTCGTTTTGTTCCAATGGCTGCCATTGTTGCGCTCGTAGGTGCAGGTGTCTGTGATCGTGATCGACGGCACCTCGCCATCTCCGCCGTCTTCGATATCGAGGCGGAAATCGAACGTCTTGTTTGTGATCCGGTTGCCCGAGAGATTGTCGCCTTTGTAAGTGCGCATGCGCAGGGCGACCCACTCGTCGGTCGGGATCTCGACACCAGTAAAGAAGTTGCCGTTGCTATCACCATTCAACGTGTAGGGGTGATAGTTCTCCGTGCGATAGTACTCGAAGCCACTGTCGGTTTGCAGACGCAGCTGCATGCTTTCGTCCTTGCCGTACTTGTTCGACGTGGATTTGATCTCGACTGAAATGGTTAGGTGCTCAGCCAGGTCTTCTGGGATTTGCAGAACCATGTTGTCACGAAGCTCGGCAACGAAAGAATTATCGCGCGTGTCGTAAAACGCTGCATAGAGGTGATTGTGAGCGTTGCCTTCCTCGATAACGACCACTTCGCCTTCGCCCTCGGTCGTGCCACTGTTCGGATTGCCGAAGTAATAGGTGCGCTCGGCTGACATGCCGGTGACGCTTTCGAAGTAAACGCCCGCATTGACAGCCTGGTTGTAGCTGACCATGGCGATGCGGACGTCGTCGCGGTCTGTTCCATTGACGGTGAGCAGCTTTTCAACGCCGGCCTTGGCGGCATCCTGCAGGGCTTCCATGCGGCTTTGAGCTTCAACCTGATCGCAATTTGTCGAGCCATTGTCACAGCTCGTCACGGTGCCGGTGTCGGACACCGGGTCATCCATTGAGCCCGACACGTCGAACACAAAGGCCACGTCGATCTTACCGATACCAAAGTTCACTTCGGAGTTGAGATCGTAGTCGATCTGCTTTTTGCCGATGAGGCCCGCCATGATGGTTGGGGAGTAGCACTCAACATCGGCTGTGATGACACCGCCGACCATGACCGGATCGATATCAGGGGCCTGGCAGACGACTTTGCTGCCATTGGCGGCGATCAAGGCGTTGAAGTAGTTCGTCAGCTCGGCTTCCATCTCCGCCTCGGTGGCGCCGCCCTCAATGCCTTCGCGCGCGGCGGCCAGCAGGGCCGAGTCGAGCGAGGATTGCACCGCGTCGCGGTGGTTCGACGCGTAGTTCACATCGACGGCCAGCGCGAGCATCGTCATAAAGGGCAAGGCGATGACGCCGGACATCATCGCAATGTTGCCATCTGTGTTGCCGCTGAAGCGGCCAAGGTGCGCTTGAAGCGCGCGGGAGTACTTTTTCATGGGTTCGCCCCTCATTTTCCTGGGGGGCTTTCTACAGGCAAAGAATTTCAAGGGATTTCACACCGGCGTTAAGAATTCCCCGGCCGATTTAGTCGCAGCTTAACCAATCGGGTTGCTGGGGGCGGCGCCTGCGGGCAGGTTGCGGCAAACATTGTGGGTGTGATTCGATGCAGTCTTATCTGAGCTTGCTGAAAGAGGTGTATGAGACCGGCGTGGACCGGCCCGACCGTACAGGCGTTGGCACGCGCGCGCTGTTCGGCCGTCAGCTCCATTTCGACCTGTCGGACCGGTTTCCGCTTCTGACGACAAAGAAGTTGCACCTGCGCTCAATCATCATTGAGCTGCTCTGGTTCCTCAGGGGTGAGACAAACATCGCCTGGCTGAAGGAGAACCGCGTTTCCATCTGGGATGAGTGGGCGGATGCGGACGGCGAGCTCGGTCCCGTCTATGGCAAGCAGTGGCGCAGCTGGGCCGCGCCCGATGGCCGGGTTATCGACCAGATCACCCAGGTGCGCGACCAGATCATTGCCAATCCAAACTCCCGTCGGCTCATCGTGTCGGCCTGGAACCCGGCGGATGTGGACGATATGGCCCTGCCGCCGTGCCACTGCCTGTTCCAGTTCAATGTGCTAAACGGCAAGCTGAACTGCCAGCTTTACCAGCGCTCGGCCGACATCTTCCTGGGCGTGCCGTTCAACATTGCTTCCTACGCGCTGCTGACCATGATGATGGCGCGCGCCACGGGGCTGAAGCCTGGCACATTCGTGCACACATTCGGCGACGTGCATCTCTACGCCAATCACTTCGAGCAAGCCGAATTACAGCTCTCGCGCGCGCCGCGCACGCCGCCGCGCATGTTGCTCAATTCCGAGAAGACAGATCTGTTTTCATGGGAGTATGGCGACTTCACGCTGGAAGAGTACGACCCTCACCCGCACATCAAGGCGCCTGTGGCGGTCTAGAGCGCCCGCGCGTCGACCAGGCCGGTTTCCTCGCGCCGGCGTACCGCCGCCGATACGATCACGGCGCCCACCATCTTACCGATGAAGAAGACAATCCAGTTCGCCGCGTGAAGCATGGTGCCCGGTTCAAGCGGGGGAAGGGTGGCAAGCGCCTCGCACGCCGCATTGAACTGGCAGGCGGGTATTTCGGCGATGACCGCCTCCCTCTGCGCATCCCGGTTCATGCGGACCGCGAGGTCTGCGCCGAACAGGAAGATGGTCGTATCGACGGGGGACGCCAGCAAGCTCGACAGCAAGATGCGCGTCGACAGGCGGTACTTTGTGAAGGTGAAGAGCAGCCAGTCGACCGTCTCGGACACCGCGAACGCAATGCCAGATGCCAGCGCGATCACTGGCCATGCGTAATAGAACGACCAGGCGATCGCGAGCGCCATCACGACGAGAACCCACTGGCCCATGGCGCGCTGGACGAAATCCCTGAACACGAAGACCAAACCGGTCACCAGGGTCAGGGGATGCAGCTCTACTCCTGAGCGAAACATGCCGGACGCTTCGAACGCGCATCGCCGCAGCGTCATGTCAGCTGATAACGGATCTGCTTCCCCAAGGGGACGGACCAAGCAAAAAGGGTCCACAACCCCAAAAGACCAATTGAGAAACGGAATAGTCAGGAAGTATATCATCGCCCAGGTGCGGCCGCCGAGCATGTATATCAGGCCCAGCGTGAGGCTGAGACCTGCAACTACCCATAGAAGATCATCAGGGCGACCGCCTGTGAGGAGTGCGACGACTTGATCAACAAGGATTTCCACTGCGTTGACATTCCCTGAAAACAAGCACACGCGTCATTGTGATGGCCGCCCGCCTTCACCGAAGCGGGAAGGCACCCTACGTCGCTGAAATCGTCGAACTCCCGACCAAGTCAAGGCACCGAGATGCAAGAAGACCCGAAACTCTGTCTGATCGTCGCGCGCGGCCGCAATGGCGTGATCGGAAAAGACGGAGACCTGCCTTGGCGGCTCGGGGACGATCTGGCCCTCTTCAAACAGACGACACTGGGCGCGCCGATCCTGATGGGGCGCAAGACCTGGGACAGTCTCCCGCGCAGGCCGTTGCCGGGTCGCGAAAACATTGTGCTGACGAAAAACTGGACCTTCCAGGCGAAGGGGGCGCGGGTCTATTCGAGCCTGCCTTCGGCTATCTCAGTCGGGCGAATGCTGGCGCGCCGGGCAGACATTCCGGAGTTCTTCGTGATTGGAGGCGCCGCGCTTTATGTCGAAGCACTCCCCAATGCCGACAGGCTTTACATCACTGAGGTGGATGCGGCGCCCGACGGGGATGCGGTGTTTCCTACCTTTGACGAAGCGGACTGGCGTGAAGCGCAGCGGGTCTCCTTCGACAAGAGCGACAAGAACGACCACGCTTTCACCTTCCGCCAGCTTGATCGCATTTCAGACTGAACGCAGCGGTTTCCGTTTCCCGCGAACGCCCGCATAATCAGGCCATGGCACTTCGATGGCTGTTTGCGCCTTTTGTGGCCGTCCTCACGCTCTCAGCCTTCGCTGTTGAAGGGCCAAGGGGCGGGGCGCCGAATGCGATTGATCACCTCGAACTGGCGCCACGATGGGCCGATGGAGAGGGGTCACTCCTGGAGACAGGCGAGCGATCCCTGGGTGGGGGCCTGGAATACAGCATCGACACCAGCGTCTGCGATATGAACTTTATTGATGGTGCGTCCTGCGGGCAGGTGCGGGCCGCGATTGCGGACGCCCTTGAAGAATGGAGCTCTGGTCATCCGACGCTGAGATTTCGCGACATCACGTCTGAGAGACCACCTGCGTTCCCGCTCGCGGCCTTCGGGCGGCCCGACCAGGGCGCTGAGATCGACTTCTTCGGCTCTGACGCGGCCGAGTTCCCGCCGTTCCGGGCAGCTTTGTTGACCGGCTACACCATCTTTTATGAGCGTCCCGGTTCCCCGTACCGCCTTACGAATGGCAACCAGTCCCGCTCGACCTCGCGCATTGAAAGCGCCGATGTCCGGTTCAACGCCATGCGCTGCTATTACATCGACACTGCCGCTGCCCGCGAAACGTGCGTGCATTTTCCGTCCTTGGTTCTCCACGAAGTCGGCCACGCGCTCGGGATCGGCCATCCCGAAGACCGGATCGCCATGAATCTCGACAGCGATGATGATCCCTCCAACGAGATGGTCATTGATTGCCAGGCGCCCAGCCGCGGTTTGAAGACCTCAATCCGCTATGATGGCGCATCGATTGCGCTGGGGCGCGATGTTCAGGGGCTGGGGCGCTGGCAGCGCGGCCTGACCTGGGACGATGTGGCCGCGCGCGACGCGCTCTATCCCCATTGCGGCATTCAGCGGCTGGAGCGCTTTTCAGGCGCCTGGGGCGCGTTCTCACTTTCAGACACGGGCGCGACGGGGACTGCCTTCAGCCAGTCCTCGCCTGATGCGGCGGCAGAACTCTCGCTCGACAGGTGCCAGTCTCGAACGGACGGCGTTTGCCGGCTTGTCGCCACCTTTGATGGATGTTTCGCCTACGCGGAAGGTGCCAGCGGCGGTGCGGGGCACGCGAAATCGCCGCGCTCCGACCATGCGAGAATAGATGCTGTGCTGGCCTGCGCAGAAAATGGCGGGCGGGATTGCCGCGTCTCGCGCGACTTCTGTGCGTTCGACTAGAGCGCGCCCGAAATCATCTCTGCCAATCGGTTGGTGGCCGGATCGTCTGCAGCGCCCTTGCCTTCCAGAACGGGTTTCAGGCGGCCAGCCATGGTCTTGCCGCGCTCCACGCCCCACTGGTCAAACGTATTAACGCCCCACAGGACGCCGGCGAGGTAGGTTCGATGCTCGTAGAGCGCGATGATCGCGCCGAGAGCATGGGGGCCGAAATCCTCGTGGAAGAAGAAACTGCTCGGGCGGTCACCGCCATGGACTTTCTGCGCCGCCACATGGGTTGGAAGATCTGGCTCTTCGGCCATGACCTCGTCGAGGCTCCGGCCATTGGCCAGCACTTCGGCCTGCGCAAGGGCATGGGCTGCCAGCGCCTGCTTTCCCTCCACGTCCCCGCCCTTGGAAAGCGCGAGGATGAACTCTGTCGGCACGATCTGCGTGCCCTGATGGAGCCATTGGTGGTAGGAATGCTGGCCGATTGAGCCTTCCCCGCCCCAAAGCGCGGGCGCTGTCGCCCCGTCGACCGGCTCACCAGAAGGGCTCACGGACTTTCCATTCGATTCCATCTCCAACTGCTGGAGATAGGTTGGCAGCATTCTGAGGCGGCGCGCATAGGCGAGCACGACACGCTGGCTATGTCCGAGCACGTTGGTGTTCCAGTAGTCCAGGAGCGCGAGCCGCGCGGCAAGATTGGTCTCAAGCGACGCAGTGCGCACATGCGTGTCCATATCATGGGCGCCCGCACGGAAGGCCTGGAGCGGATCAACGCCCACAGCGCAGGCAACAGAGATGCTGGCGGCTGACCAGAGCGAGAACCGCCCCCCGACGCTGAGCG
The DNA here is from genome assembly GCA_038527085.1 of Pseudomonadota bacterium. Taxonomy (GTDB): domain Bacteria; phylum Pseudomonadota; class Alphaproteobacteria; order Caulobacterales; family Hyphomonadaceae; genus UBA5336. Next base: position 7,338 of record JBCBGD010000099.1, read on the forward strand.
GCATGTCGAAAATATGCGCGTCACCGCCATCGAGCCAGGCCGTGGCCCTGTCGGGATTGGCCGTGACAAGCGCCATGTGCCGTGTCCAACCGTCACCCAAGGCCGCCTTCAGCCAATCGCGGGCGCGCGAGAGATTGTAGAGCGTTTCTTCCGTGCCGAAGGATTTGGACACGCCGACAACGAGAGTCGTTTCTGGAGCGAGCCCGTCAAGCGCTGTGTCGAGGTCGTAGGGATCGAGGTTTGCGCAGAAGCGCAGCTCCAGCTTGCCCGTCGTCTCGGCGCCAAGCGCATCGGCAATAAGGCGCGGGCCGAAGTCTGACCCGCCTATGCCCACGTGCAAGATGCTCTTGAAGCGCTGGCCTGTGCTTCCCAGCACCTCGCCCGCATGGACGCGCCCAGCGAAGGCGTCAGCGGCCTCGAGCGATGCGCGCACGCTTTCGGGCTCGTCGCTGACGCTGCCCTCAGGGCTCCGCAACGCCCAATGCAGGGCAGGGCGGTCTTCAGAAGGATTGACGATCTTGGCTGAGAAAAGCCGGTCGAGCGCGCCCTCAAGGTCTGCTGCGCGGCCATGGGAGAGGAGGGCGTCTACGGCCTCATCGTCCAGTCGGTGTCGCGATAGGTCCAGCGTCCAACCCGCAGCGCTGAGCCGACTGGCGGGGTTCGCAGACAGCGCGCTCGCGAGGCCTGAGAGCTTTTGGGATTGAAGTCGTTGAGCGTGGGATGTGAGCGTCGCGGTCATGTGGCCCTCCGTGGTGGTGGTCTTTGCGCAATTTTCGTCCTGGCGCCAGCCTGAAAAATTCCCCGTAAATCACTCAGCTAGCCGGGTTTCACAACAGCGCTTGAAAGCGCGCGGTTCAGGTTGTATGTCGCCGGGTCATTGGAAAGCCGGGTGGTCTGGCTTTTCGCGAGATCAAGTTCCGGGCGCGCCAGTACGGGCAGCCCAGTCCTTCACCACGAGGAGAGGCCCCTATGGCCAAGGAGAAGTTTGAGCGTAACAAGCCGCATGTGAACATCGGCACGATTGGTCATGTTGACCATGGCAAGACGACGCTGACGGCGGCGATCACCATGGTGCTGGCCGATGTGACGGGCGCTGAGAAGCGCTCCTATGAGGACATCGATAGCGCGCCTGAGGAAAAGGCCCGCGGCATCACGATCAACACCGCCCACGTGGAATACGAGACCGAGAA
>JBCBGD010000100.1:0-8491 GCA_038527085.1 Pseudomonadota bacterium
GGCATCTCCAAGGGCGATCCTTGGCGAAATCGCACAACGCCACTCTGTGAGCGTGTGTGAGCTTTTATCGCACTCCAAAAGGCGCCATCTCGTCGTTGCGCGGGGTGAGGCCATTCGCTATCTGCGGGACCACAAGCGGCAAAGCTGGGGTCAGCTTGGCGAGTTGTTCGGCCGCGAGCGCTCCACAGTCATGCGCCTTTACATGTCAGCCGGGCAGCGTGTTGCAGGGGAAACGCAACACTTTTTTCCAGACGAAATCACTGCGCAGCTTCGGCGTGTCAGCGGGGTCAATATCTCCTACCAGATCACAGACCAGCTTGGCCTCAAGCCTTGGCAGTCCCAGTTCCTCGCTATCCTGGCAGAAGCCTATCCCCGCGTCATCTCGGTAGACACACTCTGCGAACTCTACGACAGCGCAAAGCACATCCTCGAACAAGATCGTGGCAATGGTGTGGACAATGACATGGTGCGCCAGTTCGTCTATGGCTTGCGAAAGCATTGCCGGAAGCACGCCTTGCCCGATCCGATCAAGCGCATCGAGCCCGAGGGCCTACGCATCACCCACCAGCTTGCACGCTGGCTGTGCTACAATATCGGGACACCGGCAATCGTGGCAGAGGCAAGGGATGATTGATGTATGGAAATTTCTGCAAGTCTTGGCTTTCGCGGTTTTGGTGGCGGGAAATACTGTTGTATACTGCCTTTACATGAGGGGGGGGCGGCAGCCAGAAATGATCAACCAGAGTTATACAAGCTCGGCATTGAGTATTTTTTCTGGGTGACGTTGCCAGCTATACTTTTAGCCTGGGCCTTTTGAGGGAGACGGAGATGGCTGACACGGAGCGTGATACCATCCACCAGGAGCGCGAAAAAATCCGCTACGACTTTCAAGTCTACGGTAAAGCGACGTGGCGGCTTTCCGATGATGGCCAGTTAGTTCATGTGCCTTTGACTGACATACCTGTTGACGATGAGGGTGGTGGCGAACCCGACAGTTCACACCCTAAGCCGTAAAACATCACCATGCCCAAGACTGATGGCCTCACTCCAAAGCAAGCAAAATTCGTTGAGGAATATCTCGTTGATCTCAACGCGACACAGGCCGCTATACGCGCCGGTTATGCTGAAAGCGGCGCGAGAACTGAGGGCTCAAGACTGCTTGCAAATGCTGACATTATAGACGCGATCAATGCCAGACGCGAAGCTATAGCCAAAACCACTAGCATAACGCCTGAGCGCATTATGCGGGAATACGGGCGTATTGGGTTTGCCGACATTCGAAAAGCCGTGAAGTGGAGGTCAAATATACTGGCGGAAGTCAAAGACCCAGACACGGGCGAGGCGGCCGGCATTCACACGACAGACATTGAGTTTGTGGACAGCGAACAGCTTGATGATGACACGGCGCTTGCGATCTCTGAAGTGGCTAAAGATGCGCGTGGCGGACTCAAGTTGAAGATGCATGACAAGAAGACCGCGCTCGACAGTATGGCCCGCGTCTTTGGTATGTTCGACGGCAAGAAGGGCGCAGACGACGATGAGGCGCCAGCAGAAATGGACGTGCGCCAAGCCGCGCGCGAGCTAGCCTTCATGCTGATGCGCGGCATGAAGGAGGGCGTCGAGGATGCTGCGGACGCGAAATAGTGTCGAAAATTGCGGGGTAGTATTTCGCAATCGCAGCAAAAATAGTCGATAAAAGGAAAGCATTTGTCGCTTCTCGATGAAATCGCCGAAAAGCTGCTCGCGATGCCTGCCGATGAGCGTGCGGCAATGGTCGAGACAGCGCGCCAAGCCAATGCGGGCTTCATCTGGAAGCCAAATCCTGGACCTCAGACGCAAGCCTACTTTTCTCCGGCTGATCTTCTCTACTATGGCGGCGCGGCGGGTGGTGGGAAAAGCCAGTTGCTTCTCGGACTGGCGGTCAATGAGCATCGCGTCAGTCGTCTGTTCAGGCGTCAGTTCAAAGACATCGACGGTGAGGGCGGCCTAGCCCCGGCTTTAGAGCAAATGCTTGGCACGTCGACGGGCTACAATAGTCAAAAGCACGTTTGGAAGATCCCGCAGGGCATGACGGGCGGAGAACGTCGCGCGATTGAGTTTGGTGCGTTCGAGACCGCAAAAGAGGCTGAAGCGTATCAAGGGCGTCCTGCGGACTTTTTCGGATTCGATGAGGCGGTACAGTTCCAAGAGGCGCTGATCCGGTTCATCATCGCATGGAACCGCCCCGCGCCCGGTGTTCCGTCTGACCAGCGTTGCCGCGCTGTGCTGGCGTCCAACCCGCCTGTTACTGCGGAAGGCCTGTTTATCATCGACATGTTCGCCCCGTGGCTGGATCCCGAGCATATCAATCCCGCCGCGCCTGGCGAGTTGCGGTGGTTTGCCATGGTCGACGGGCAAGAGATTGAGGTAGCCCAAGACTATCGCGCCGTGATTGTTGATGCCGCTGGAAATGAGATGGAGGTGGTGCCGAAATCGCGCACGTTCATTCCTGCCAGTCTCAGTGATAATCCTGATCTTCTCGACAGCGGCTATGCCAGCACGCTCGCCGCGCTGCCAGCGCACCTTCAGGACGCGTTTGCTGCGGGCAAGTTCTCCACCACGCTCGAAGACGCTGACAGGCAGGTCATCCCGACTGAATGGATCTTGAAAGCGCAAGAACGATGGATGCTGCGAAAGGTTGAGATCGAAACTAAGCCGATGACCGCGCTGGGCGTTGATGTGGCGTCGGGTGGTGCTGACCGCATGACCTGCGTGCCGCTCCATGGCGTCGTTTTCGATCGCTATCGTGAGAAGCCAGGACGCGAGGTCAGGCAGGCCAGCGAGAAGTTTGCCTTTGTGATGGAGAATGCGAAAGACGATCCGCAGTTCAACGTCGACAACAATGGCTATGGCGATGACCTCTGCTCGGCGCTGGAAAGTAACAACTTCAACGTCAAGCGTATCAAGGGCAGTTTCGGGTCCACAGCCTTCGCGAAGGATGGCCGCGAGTTTGAGAACAAGCGCGCAGAGCTGGTCTGGAAGTTTCGCGAAAGCCTGCACCCTGAGAATGGCGACAACATCGCGCTTCCGCCTGGGCGAGAACTGGTCATGGAGCTCACGGCCTTCCGCGAGAAGCCCCGTGAGGATATGCGCAAGGTGATCCGCATTGAATCCAATGACGAAATCAAGTCCCGCATTGGGCGCTCGCCAGACATCGCATGGGCGCATTTTTTTGCATGGGCTGAGCCCGACAAGATGGCGCGCGAGCAGCGCAAGACACATGTTCGGCGCCGACGCGCTTCGCAATCACGCACATCTGTTCACGGCCCGTCGTCTAATGCTCTAGGCAGACAAAGACGATGAGCCTGCACTATGGTTGTCAAAGCGCCGAAACCTCCCCCGCCGCCACCGCCGGCGCCGCCTCCTAAGCCCATTCCGACCGAGACTGAGCCAAGCGTGCGCCAAGCGCAGATCGAGAGCGAGCGCGCTGGTCGCAGGCGCAAGGGCCGTGACAGCACGCTTCTCAGTGGTGGGGCGCTCGGTGATGACCAAGCGGGGGTGACGCCAACGACGGCGACGAAGACGTTGTTGGGAGGCTGATCCGTGGCCTTTGACGGCGACCTGAAACCTCACTCCGAATCCTGCCAAAAGCGCGCACTCAAATGGAAGCAGCGCGGCGACAAGCGGCTTGCAGAGCAGCAGCAGCACATGCTCTTGTGGCAGACAATTGCTGAGCTGTTCTACCCTGAGCGGGCTGACTTCACGTCTCAGTGGGCGGGCGGCGATGAGCGTTATAAGGGCATCTACACCAGCCAGCCGCAGCAAATGCGCCGTGACTTGTCCACCACTCTCGGCGCCATGCTTCGCCCGCGCGGCCGACGCTGGTTCCGCATGGTGGTTCGCCCTGATGGGCTCATGCAGTCCGACGATGTGAAGCGCTGGTGTGAGACCGCGACCGACAAGCAGTGGTCTGTGGTCTATGATCCTCGGGCCAACTTCGCTCGCGCCATGTCGGAATCCGATGCCGACTATGTGACCTTTGGCAATTCAGTGCTGGCACACACCTACAACATGAACCAGGACGGCGTGTTTTTCCGTTGCTGCCATCTGCGCGACTGCGCATGGGCCGAGAACGCGCTCGGTGTGGTCGATGAGCTGCACGAGAAGATGAAGCTGGAGCTCCGCCAGATCGCAGCGCTGTTTGGTGGGCCTGAGTTCTTGCCCAAGGACTGGCAGCGCAAGCTGAAGGAAGATCCGACCGACAAGAAAGTCATCCGCCGCTGCGTGGCGCCGATCGATGAGTATGACTACGACCAGAAAGAGCGCGCTTTCCGCGCCGCGGGCATGCAGTTCGCCTCGATCTACATCGCTGAGGGTGTTCAAGATGAAGAGTGCTTCCTGGGCGAGCGGTATTTCCGCGTGTTCCCGTACCTTGTCCGCCGCTGGATGACGGTCTCAGGCGAGAACTATGGCCGATCTCTCTGCACCGGCATCGCCCTGGCGGACGGTCGCACGCTGAACACGGCCCAGGCGGACCTGCTGCAATCAATCGAGTGGGCGGTGAACCCGCCGCGCACCGCGCCGGACGAGACCATGGTCGGCGAGGTCAGGCTTCAGGCGGGCGAGGTGATCTACACCAATGCCGAATACGACACCCGCACGGGCAAGCCCTTCGACATGATCGAAACGGGCGATCCGCGCTATGGCATGGAGCTCACCGATCGCATCCGCGAGGATATGGGCAACGCGTTCTTCCGAAACATTCTCCAGTACTTGCCTGACAAGGAGATGACCGCATTTGAAGTCGGCCAGCATCTTGAGCGCTTCACCGCCGAGGCTGCGCCGATCTTTGAACCCATGGAGGCCGACAACGCGCAGTTGATGGAGGGCGTCTTTTACCGGGCTGCGGACAAGGATGCGTTCGGGCCAATGGAGGCGTGGCCGGAAGACCTGATCTACACGCCTGACGCCTCTGTCGAATTTGAGTTTGAGACGCCGCTATCGGACGCGATGAAAAAGCAGACGTTGAACCAAGCCGATCAATTGACTGCGCGGATTGTGCCGATGGCCGAGATTAATCCGAGCGTGCTGGACAATTTCGACTTTGACCAGGTGGCCCGTGATGTGGGCGAGGCGTCAGGCCCACTCAAATGGGTTAAGCGCGAGGAAGACCGCGACGCAGAGCGTGAGCAGCGCGCCGAGACTCAGGCGGCGCAAGAGCAGGCGGCTATGGCGCTAGAGGCTGGCAAGGCGGTCGTATCGGCGCGTCCTGAAAATCTGCGCATGATTGAACAAGCTTTCACTGAGGGGGACTAGGCTATGGGGACGCCAGCAGAGGGTGCATTCAAGCGCATCATGACAACGCGTTTTTCGTTTGCAAACAGCAACTTTGTTTCGCAAGCGTGGACGAACGGAACAACGGCCGGGAGCCTGACCATCACACCGAGCTCAGCCAACCATGTGATTGTTCCGTTCTGGTTCAGGATTGTCGAGCAGCATACGACGGGCGCGGCAATTCATGCGCCGGACGTGTACATCGAGCGCTATGACTGGGGCGATACGCCGGGGCAGGACAGTGCTGTGATCAGTGTCTGGACGCCGCTTCGCCCGTTCGGTGTGGCCCACACAAGCCTAGGCCTGTTCAATGGCGCGACCCACTGGGAGTGGGAGAATAACGCTCCGCTCGAGGTGGCGGCTGTAGATGGTTCTCCGATAAAGGGGTCCGCGCTCCACGTCCGGTTTGCTTCGAAGGCTTCTGCCGTGAACCAGTATATCGCCTGCAACTATGGTGATCTGCTCGCCGAGGCGACGTACTGATGAGCAAGGCTGTCCCCATCGACAGGGCGCCGGAGCCCGACGATCCGACGCGCCAGGCGATCGTTGCCTGCATGCGTGGCAGCGCTACGGGCGCACAGGCGGCACGGGCAATGTCCTATGTTCTCAACGATCTGTGCGGGATTTCCGCCATCGAGCCCGCCGCCCTTTCCGAAGGTCAGGCCGGGTTCACGCGGGGCAAACGGTGGGTGGGTATAAACCTAGCCAGAATTGGAAAACTGACGCTGTGGCGTCCAGAGGAAACCGATGGCAACTGATCTTGCTCCAGCCCCTATCTCTGATCCCGCTCCAGCGCCCGCACCGGAGCCAACTCCCGCTCCTGTGCCTGATCCGACCCCTGTGCCTGATCCAGTGCCGGAGCCAAGCCCAGAGCCGACGCCAGAGCCGAGCAAGGATTGGCACGCGGACTGGTCGGGCGAAGATGATGCCCTAGCCAAGCTGGCAGGTCGCTTCGGCGGGCCAAAGCAGATGGCTGAGGCTTTTGCGAATACGCAGAAACAACTACACGACCGCAATGCGGTGAAAATTCCGGGCGAGCAAGCGAGCGAAGACGACATCACAGCTTGGAACACGGCGCTTGGCGTCCCGGAAACTGTTGAAGGCTACGGCGATGCGCTGACGCCTGAAATGCCCGAGGGCATGGAGTTCGATGACGCCAATAAGGCGATGCTCACCGCTCTTGCCGAGCAGGCCCACAAGGCGGGCGGTGTCGTGGCCAGCCCCGAGACGGTCAAGTTCATGGCCAATGCCTATGGCCAGGTGCTCCAAGTCCAGAAACAGCAAATGGTCGAGATGGCCGAGGCCAAGCAAGCCGAACACGCCGAGACCCTGCGCAAGATGTGGCAGCAGGGCCACGACATGAACCTGAAAATGGCCAAGGAGGGCCGAGATCGCTTCCTTGGCGATGCGTTCAATGAGGTTGGCGGCTGGATGCTCCTCGATGGCAACGGCCATCCACAAGGCGTTGTGGGTGATCACCCGGCTTTTGCGAACGCTTTCATGGAAGCCATGCGTGTGTCCAGCGAAGATCCGACGTTCCTGCTCACCAATACGGGTGAATCTCTTGGGGTGGACGGGACGCGCGCTGAGATCGACAGGATCATGGCGCTGCGCGGGACGGACCCCAAGCGCTATGACGAGTTAGCTAAGCCGGGTGGAAAGCTTCATGAGCTTCGAGCGCGGCTTGAAAGAATTGAAGGTTCCCAAGCGGCTTAGGTCGCAACGGATTTGCAGAGCGAGTGGGAGGGCGATCCCCATTTCGTAACTGCGCGCCGGCTACCCTGCCTCGGCAGGCCCCGCGTTACAATTGAGGCATCGTGAGGCGCCGGCCTTGGCCCGCTTACCCGCACGGTTTCGCCAGCATCGCCGTTTCTGACAACCTCAATAGGGGAATGAGACAGCTATGTCTGTTAACACGATTTCAGCCATCGAACGCGAAGGCTACAATGAGGAAATGCGCCTTGATTATGAGCGCATGAAATCAACATTTATGAAATGCACACGGCAAGACGGCCTGTTGAAGGCTGGGACGGTCGTGTGGGAAACCGTTGACGTGACCGACGCGGCACAGGAAAAAACCCGTGATGGGCGGATTCCAATTTCCAATCTGGACCATGGGCGTGTGACGGCAACTCCAAAGCGGGAGTATAAGAAATACGAGATCGATGATTTCGATGTCTATCGCCACAACTCCACAATCCGCCAAGTGCAGCAGATGAAGTCTGTGGGCGCGTGTCACCGCGCCTGTGATCAGCTCATTGTTGACCAGCTTGATGGAACCAGCACGGAGATCAATTCCGGCACCGCCATCTCGTTTTCCACATACGGCAATATCCTGAACTGGATTGCCCAACTGGAGAATAATGATGTCTCGACGGACAATGGCCAGATTTGGGGGGCGGTCACTCCCATGGCTCTGCGCCAAATGATGCGTATCAATGAGTTTATTTCGCATGACTATGTGGAGACGCGAAAGCTTGAAAACGGCATTCCTGGCGACGGGTATTACCGCTGGCTTGGCGTCAACTGGTTCTCCACGACCGCTTTGACCGGCAAGGGCACGGCGACCGCTAAGTGCTACCTTTTCGACACGCAAGCGGTCGGCCACCAAACGCTTGGCGAGCCCGACACCATGGTCGATTACAACAAGGAAGATGACTACTGGTTCAATTGGGCGAAAATCTCCCATGCGGCAGCGGTCGTTCTTCCTCGCGGCGTCGTTCGCGCCGTTCACGATGACACCGCCACCTTCACCTAGGGAGAATACAGATGGCATATAACTCAGCATATCTTCAGCTTTGGATGTCGCGCCCTGGGCCAATTGGCCTTAATCTGTGGGTCTATGATTCACTTGATGCGGTGGGCGATGTCGACGCGGCGGACTATTTTTCCGACGCTGTGCAGAAAGGCATGAACGTCGGAGATCGGATCTATTTCCGGCGCTGGACGACATCTCTGCCGACCAAGACGTCGAACAAGAACACCAACACGCTTGCAGACGCGGCGTTCTTTGTGGTGACGTCGCTTGACGGCGATGCGGCGACCGTTGCTCAGGAGACAGCCCTGGTCGTGGCTGAAGGAGCTTAGTCCCCGTAGTATTCACGCTCTCGGAATAGGCTGGTATCACTGCCAGCCTATTTCATATTGGAGAGTTGATGTCTGAGCTTGTTCGCGCCCG